>JAHJTI010000104.1 GCA_018829945.1 Pseudomonadota bacterium
CAGCGCCCCTCGCCCTAATCATCTTCATACCGGTGGCCCACGGTGGGGCATGGTTCTGGAAATATATCCTCTTCAAGCCTCCCATGGAAAACTACCCCCGCTTTATCCGCTCCACGGTGCGGCTGCGCGAATGGCGGTCCTGCCACCAGCCCCTGGCCCGCTGGCATGTACTGTTCAATCTTTCTTCACTTATCTACAACCGGGTTTTAGTCTCCACCGTTTTCCGGCTCCTGGGACAATACAACAAGGGTTTTGCCAATGCTCTCATGCCGGAGCTGACCGAACACGTTATCCCCTGCCCTGAACTGCCGAAACCTTTTGAGGATTTTACCATCCTGCTGCTCACCGACCTGCATCTGGACGGATTGCCGGGGCTGGCCGACCGTGTCCTCGAACGTCTCGGAGACCGGCGCTTCGACCTCTGTCTGATCGGCGGTGATATCCGCATGGAAACTTACGGTCCCATCGCTCCATGTCTCAGGGAGCTTCGCCGCCTGCTACCGCATATCCGGGCAACGCACGGAATCTTCGGGGTGCTGGGCAACCACGACTGCATCGAAATGGTTCCGGATTTCGAGGAGGCTGGGATACTGATGCTGGTCAACGATGCCATCCGCATCGACCGAAACGGAGAAAGCCTCTGGCTGGTGGGCATCGACGACCCCAACTATTACAAAACCCACGATACGGCCAAGGCGTTCAGCACCGTACCCCCCAACGCCTTCAGCATCTTTCTCGCCCATTCCCCCGAGGCTTACACAGAGGCAGCCCGGCACCAGACATCCCTGTACCTCTGCGGCCATACCCACGGCGGCCAGATCTGCCTTGCTTCGGGCATGCCAATCTATACCAACAGCCGCGCCCCGCGTTTCACCGCAAGCGGAACCTGGCATTACCAGGGCATGCAGGGCTTCACCAGCCGGGGAGTCGGAGCTTCCGGCGCGCCGCTGCGCTTCAACTGCCCCGGAGAGATCGCCGTTCTCACCCTGCGTGCCCCACAGCCTTCCCTCTCTCTCTCCTAAGCCGTATACACAGAGCCACCATGCCGAACCAGCCGACAGTGTTCATCAAAAACCGTTCCCTCAGCATAACGGTCAACCCGGCCTTCAGCCTGCTCAACAACTACCTGATGCAGAATATCCCCATTCAGACCCTCTGCGGCGGCAAAGCAGCCTGCGGCCGCTGCCGGTTCCGGGTACTGGAAAACGCTCAACATTTGAGTCCGGTGCGGAGTGCTGAACAAGCCCGCCTCGGAGACACATTGATTGCCGCAGGATGGCGGCTTTCCTGCCAAACCCATGCCCTGCGGGACGTGACCATCGAATTGCCTGACCTGAACGAGGAATTCACCCCATAATCAGGCCGCTGCAAAATGCATCCCCACCCGGCACCAGTTGACATTGCCACACACTTTATGCCATCATTATTACATGAAGGAAGCTATTCCCACATCCCGCCGGAACAAAGGAAAGGCCCGCTTCCCGCTCGTCCTTTTGCTGTTTTTTTCGCTCCTTGCGGCAAGCATCGTTATCGGCGGGTTTCTCGCCTACCGGAGTTACGAGCGCAGCCACCATGTTGAAGTGGAGCGCCAGCTTTCCGCCATCGCGGAACTGAAAGTAAATCAGTTGATCCAGTTCCGAAAAGAACGTTTGGGGGATGGCGGCTTCCTCTTTGACAACGAGGCGCTTATCTCCCTTGTCCGCCGTTACCTGGAACACCCCGAAGATACGAGCAATAGCCGGATACTCCAAAATCGACTGAACAAACTCCAAGCGCATTATCAATATGACAGAGTGCGCTTCATCGACGCCAACGGAGCAACCCGGCTATCCGCGCCTATGAATCTGCCTCCGGCCAGCGGGGGCGAGCTGAAAAATTTGTCCGAAATTCTGCAGTCCGGGCAAGTGGAATTTTCAGATTTTTTCCGGAACGACTCTGATCAGCAGGTGTACCTTGCTGTAAGCATCCCTGTTCTTGACCGGAAAAACGGCAACCAGCCACTGGGCATGCTCTCTTTGCGCATCAACCCGGAACAGTACCTGTATCCTTTTATCCAGCGCTGGCCCGTACCCAGCCTGACAGCGGAATCCCTGCTAGTCCGCAGAGAAGGGCAGGAGGTTGTTTTTCTTAACGAGCTCAGATTTCAAAAAAACACAGCCCTGAATCTGCGGTTTCCGTTGACCAGAACCGATATTCCCGCAGTTCGAGCCGTGCTCGGCCAGACCGGAATCGTCACAGGTTTTGATTATCTCGGCAAAGCAGTAATCGCCGACTTGCGGCCTGTCCCGGATTCCCCCTGGTTTCTGGTGAGCAAAATAAATACCTCGGAAGCATATGCCCCGCTGCGAAATGGCTTATGGACAATAAGCGGCTTGATCGCCCTTCTGCTTTTCGGCCTCGGCGCGGTGGCAGCCTTTGTCCGGCAGCGGCAGCGCGCGGCTTTTTTCCGGCAACAGCATAACACCCTGGCCGCGCTCGCCGAAAGCGAGACCCGGTACCAGCATCTGTACGAAAGCATGACCGACGGTTTCGTACAGACCACCATGTCCGGGGAAATCATCAGGGTGAACCGCACCTTTCTGGATATGCTGGATTATTCGGAAGAAGAGGTCCTGCGCCTGACCTATCGTGACCTGACTCCGGAAAAATGGCATGCCTTCGAGCAGCAACTGATTGAGACCCAGATTATGCTCTCCGGTTCCTCGGAACTCTATGAGAAAGAATACATCAGAAAAGATAACTCTGTATTTCCCATCGAGCTCAAAACCTACCTGCTCCGCGACGACCAAGGGCTCCCTGCCGGGATGTGGGCCATGGTGCGCGACATCAGCGCGCGCAAGAAGAACGAGGCGGCTTTGCGCGAATCCCAACAGCTCTTCGCCACGGTTGCCAATACCTCGCCCGCCCTGATCTGGATGTCCGGCCTCGACAAGGGCTGCACCTGGTTCAACCAGCCCTGGCTGACCTTTACCGGCCGCGCCATGACGGAAGAACTGGGCAGCGGCTGGACAGCGGGGGTGCATCCAAATGACCTGACGCTTTTCCTGCAAAGATACAATGAGTCTTTCGAATCCCGGCAACCGTTCGTTATGGAATACCGGTTGCGTCGCCACGACGGCGAATACCGCTGGCTCCTTGACCAGGGCCAACCGCGCTATGATGCAGCCAACGCCTTTGCGGGCTATATCGGGTCCTGCCTGGACATCACCGAACACAAAGTCCTGGAAAACCGGGTGCGGCACGCGGTGAAGATGGAGTCCATCGGCACCCTGGCCGGAGGGGTGGCCCACGACTTCAACAACATTCTCATGGCCATCATCGGTTATGGCCAGTTGACTCTCATGTCCATGTCCCAAGACGACCCCCAGCGGTTGAACATCGAACACATGCTCGAAGGCGCGGACCGGGCCGCCCGTCTTACCAAGGATCTCCTCCTGTTCAGCAGAAAGCAGGTCAGCGAACGCAAGCCCGTGGATCTGGACGAAATCATCAAGACGGTTGAAAAATTCATCGTTCGGGTGATCGGCGAAGATATCGCC
>JAHJTI010000105.1 GCA_018829945.1 Pseudomonadota bacterium
CACCGCATCTGCTTTGTCATCGGCCTGCTCGTGTGCAAGAGCACACTTCGCAGACCTCTTTCGCGCATCTGCGGCACTGCTGAACAGTTACGTTTCGTGGTTTGTGGTTTACGGAACCTTTCCGGCCCTGAGTTAAAATTCATCTCCAAATATGCATTATGCCTTGGTGAGCTTGGGCAATACCGGCAAGGTCTTGACAAACCACAGATAGGCCATCACCTCGGCGGCAATGATGCCGAGGGTGATGAACAATTCCGAAACCGATGGAAAATATTGCCAACCGGTGCCGGGATCAAAGCCGACAATATAGGTGTTGAACCGGTACATACTCCCTCCCAGCAGCATGGCGCAGGAAGCAATGAACAGCAACTGCGGATTCCGGCGGTTACTGGGATAGGCCAGGATCAGCAAAGCGCTCAGCAGCAACAAGTTTTCCAGGAGGAACAGGTTGCCCAAGAGTCCGCCCTCAAAAGCCAAGGGCAAAAAGCCGCGCAGATTGACATCCTCGATCCGGATCACCAGATAAATCCCGAGCAGCCAGGGCATAAGCGCGGAGATCTTGCTCAACAAGTGCATCTCCATGGGCCGCTTGAAGGCAACGGAGGCGATAAGGGATTCAAAGATAACCGCGGCATAACCGATGACCACGGCGGTAATGAGAAAAAGCAGGGGCAGAAAACCGCTCCACCAGAGGGGGGAAAGTTTATGCCCGGCCATGAGCATCATGGTTCCCAGGGAGGATTGATGCATGGTGGGCAAAAGGATACCCAGTGCAATAAACACGAAGATGACCCGGTTGAGCCTGGCCTTCAACTGATCCGCCTTAAATTTTTCCAGCATGGTTGGGGCAAACTCCATCCAGAGCACCAGAATATAGGTGCCGATGCAGAGGGCTACCTCAAACATTACCGAATGCAGATTGCTGAGCCAGGGCAGAAAGATGTTATAGGCCTGCCAGTACCGGCCGATGTCGAAGATAACCGAAACACCGGCAAGGGTGTAGCCGAACATGCTGGTCATCAGGGCAGGCCGCACCAGCGGCGAATATTCGCCCTTGTTAAACACATAGACAATAAGAGCGATGGAATACCCGGCACAGGCCAGGGCCGTACCCACCACCACATCGTAGGCAATCCAGATCCCCCAGGGGTATCCATCGTTCATGTTGGTGACCGAACCGATGCCAAAAATAAACCGTTTGCCGAGGAAAAAAAGGGCAATGAGCACGATAGCGGCGCATACCTTAAAGGGTATGGTCAGCACCTTGCCTCCTAATGCTTGTCTTTCCTGCATGGGAATACTCCTTTCCATGAAAAGATGGAGCTCATGCCCCTACTCTTTTTTGTCTTCCCTGTTCCGGATGATATAGATCAACCCGCCCAGTACAACGAGGGGATAGACCATACCCTTATAAATGGCGTACTGAATGCCGTCCGCAAGCGCCACATACGAATCCTCGGGCAGATCCGGAAGGCCGATTGAGGCAAACGGCACCCCCGCCAGATAGAGGACCTGGGAGCCGCCGAGCTCCCGCTCGCCATAGACATGACTGACGTACCCGCCTGCCCGGTGCTGTTGAACCTCGGTACCGTTAATATCGGCTACCGGGAAATCGTAATACTCTCCAGGCTGCATGGCCAGCCGACGCTTGGCCTCGGCCCGCAGTTTCTCCACCGGACCGAACAGGGATGCTCCAGTGGGACAAGCGGCGCAACAGGCAGAAATTCCGCCTTTGGCCAGCAGATGGGAACACAACTGACATTTGACAATCTCGGGAAAAGGCGAATCCCACTCGAATTTAGGAATATTGTAGGGGCAGGCCACCTGACAGTAGCGGCAGCCGATACAGGCTTTTTTATTATACGTCACCACCCCGTTATCGCTGTTTTTGACAAGCGCCGAGACCGGACAGGCGGATACGCAGGCGGGATCAATACAGTGCATGCAATGCCGCTTGACAAAGGCAAAACCCGCAGCCGAATCCTTTTGCCCTTCCACACCGTAGCGCTTGATGATATTCAGGGTTTTGGCTGACAGGTCCTGGGGATCGTCCCACATCGGTTCACTGGGACTCCCGTGTTCCACCGGCTTGTTGTTTGCCTGTTTGCAGGCATACTCACAGACCTTGCAGCCGATACAGAGGGTGGAATCGTACAGAATACCAACGGCATTGGGAGGCAGCTCTTTCCTTGCCCCCTTTGCCTGAGCCGGGTTTTGCTCCGCGGCAAGCAACAGGGTGCCGGCTGCGACCCCTTTCAGAAAATCCCTGCGTCGTATCTTCATGGTCTATTCTCCCTCTGAAGAAGACCCTTCCCCGGTCCTGCCAAGGTTCTTGGCAACCGCCACCCCGGCGCCCAGCGCCACGCCGGCCACCCCGGCAACAAGAGCGACCGCGCCCACCGAGGCGCCCTCTCCCCGTTCGGAGACAATATGCGGATACGCAGCGCCAGGGGTAATGTACTTGAGGTCGGCCTGAGCATGCAGAGGCAGATTAAAACCCACCCCTTCCTCGGTGCATCCGAAACAGGGATGCCCAGTGCCCACCGGCCAGGCGCCGGGACCGACATCGTTAAATAGAATGGCCGGGCAGTTGGCAAAAGTCATCGGCCCCTTGCACCCGAGCTTGAACAGACAGTAGCCTTTTCGATGCCCCTCATCGCCGAATTTGATTGCAAAGCGTCCGGCGTCAAAATGGGGCCGCCGTTCGCAGTTCTCGTGGATGAGACGGCCATAGGCGAATTTCGGTCTGCCCTTGTCATCGAGGGCGGGCAGCTTTTTAAAAGTCAGGAAATGAAGGACAGTGGAAAGAAAGTTATAGGCATTGGGCGGGCAACCGGGAATCGTTACCACAGTCTTGCCCTTAAGAAACTCCGGAGCTCCAACGCAGCCGGTAGGATTCGGTTTTGCAGCGGCAACCCCGCCCCAGGCGGCGCATGAACCGATGGCGATGACCGCAGCAGCTTTGGCGGCTGTTTCGTTCACAATTTCGCTGAAAGGCTTGCCGCCGACCATGCAGTACACCCCGCCGTCTTTCAGAGGGATGGCCCCTTCCACCACCAGGATGAACTTGCCGGTATTCTTCTTGATCGAAGCCTGTAGAGCCGCTTCGGCCTGATGCCCAGCCCCGGCGTTAAGGGTTTCATTATAATCAAGGGAGATGAGATCGAGGATAAGATGCTCAAGGGAAGGATGGGAGGGTCGCAGCAACGATTCGGTGCAACCGGTGCAGGCCGAGCCGGATAGCCAGATCACCGGAGGGCGTTGCGGGGCCGTGACCGCCGCAGCGATCTGCGGCGCGACCTCAAGGGGAAGCCCCATAGCGGCAGCCATCACCGTACAGAACTTCATAAAATCACGCCGCGATATCCCGTCCAGATGTTCTCTGATCCTGGCAAAATCCTGCTCTTTCATCGTTCGCCTCTTTTGCGTATGTGGAGTATCAGCCCCTTTGCCAATAACAGCGGAACTTCAAAAGATTGTCCATTATTGCATCATAAAGATGCGCCACAAGTCAAGCATGATGTGAATAGGTAAAAACACCTACAAAATAGTAGTGTACTCCCGACCTCACGGTCAAGAATTTTCTCGTTGGCCGACCCGATTCTTTGCGGTATGGTGCCGCAACCATTACCCAACCAGAGACTCTTACGCCATGCCGCACATATCCCCCCTTGACCCCGCCGCCATTATCCAGCATGTCTATGTGGAGGATGACTGCCGGGACCTTCCCCTCACCAAGGATATCCTTGCTAAACTCCCGGGCCGGGATGTGCGGATTATACCGCCCCGAACCGGGCCGGACTTTTCCGTTGAAAAGTCTGCTTCCCATAATCTCACCAAGGGGAAAAAGCACCTCGTCCTCTGTAAAAACCGTGGTCGATTTCTCAAGCCGTGCCCTGCAACCAGAGAATATCGCTGCTGCGACTATCAGGTTCTCAATGTCGGCATGAATTGCCCCATGGACTGCGTGTACTGCATCCTCCAAGCGTATCTCAACAACCCCTGGCTTTCTTTTTTTGTCAACACCGATGATCTGCTGGCCGAACTCGCCAGCACCTTTGCCGAAACCCCGCAGACCTTCCGGCGCATCGGCACCGGTGAATTTACCGACAGCATGGCCTTGGACCGGATCACGGGGTTGAGCAAAATCCTTATTGAGTTCTTCAAGGATACACCCAATGCAGTGCTTGAGCTGAAATCCAAAGCGGTTGTCCTTGACAACCTCAAACACAGCGCACATAACGGCCGCACCATCATGTCCTGGTCGCTCAACAGCCCGGAAATCATGAGTAAAGAAGAACTGCGCACCGCCACACTGGATCAGCGATTGGCCGCGGCTGCCCAGTGTGCAGCCTGGGGTTACAAGCTGGCTTTTCATTTTGATCCGCTCATCTATCATCCCGGCTGGAAGAAAGGCTACAAAGAGACGATTGACCGGCTTTTTGCCGCGGTTCCGGCGGCAAGCATTGTCTGGATCAGCATAGGAGCGCTGCGCTTCCTTCCCGCCTTAAAAAACATTGCCACGGACCGTTTCCCGAAATCCCGTTTTTTCCATGAAGAGTTTGTCCTGGGTCTGGACAACAAATACCGCTATTTCCGCCCGCTACGCACGGAAATGTATCGCCATATGGCGGATCATCTTTCCCGCCACCTGAACCCGGATACCTGCCTGTATTTTTGCATGGAAAGCGATGAAATCTGGCAGGATGTTTTCGGTTTCACACCCGAAGAAAAAGGCGGACTCCCTGCCATGCTCGACCTGGCTGCCCGGACAAAATGCACCAGCCCATGAATTGCCCCCTGACACCAATCTGCAATTCGGAACCCCGCTCTTTTGTATGTTGATTTTTACCTGACCCGTCCTTACTATGGTATATCGTACTCGGATCACCACACACCGAAAACGACAAGACCCGCCCCTTGGAAATGGTTGGTGCAGACACGAGAAATTGCCGTTATGATGGGCGGGCACCAAGTCAGTACCTCATTTTTTGTAAATCTGATCACACATATAAGGAGAAGAAATGGTCAATAAAGTCATCCTCATCGGCAATCTCGGGAAAGACCCGGAAGTACGCTATTCACAAGCAGGGGCAGCCATCGCCAGTTTCAATGTCGCAACCACGGAAACCTGGAAGAAACAGGACGGTTCCAAAGAGGAGTTGACCGAGTGGCACCGAATCGTAGCATTCGGCCGTTTGGGAGAGATTTGCGGAGAATACCTGTCAAAGGGTTCCAAGGTTTTCATCGAAGGACGCCTGCAAACCCGCAAATGGGATGACAAAGACGGAAACACCAAATACACCACGGAAATAGTGGCCAGGGAGATGAAAATGCTCTCACCCCGCGGCAGCAGCGGCGATTCCGGCCAGGGACAGCAGTACAATGATCAGCCTTTTCCCGAACCGGTCATGGGTGACGATGTTCCGTTCTAGCAGATCGTTGCAGCACAACAATTCAAAGTCAGAAGCCAGAACAGACAGGCAGGCCAGGTATGGATTACTATAAGTTACTCGGTGTAGAGAAAAGCGCCTCACCGGAAGAGATCAAAAAAGCATACCGCAAACTTGCCCTCAAGTACCACCCGGATCGCAACAAGGGAAACAAGGAAGCGGAGGAGCAGTTTAAAAAAATCAGCGAGGCGTACGCCGTTCTCTCCGACAAGGAAAAACGGCAGCAATACGACACCGTTGGTTCCGCCGGTTTCCAGCAACGCTATTCCCAGGAAGATATCTTCCGCAACGCCGATCTGGGCGATATCCTGCGGGAATTCGGCATCAACTTCGGCGGGGGCCGCGCCACCTTTCGGAGTTCCGGCGGCGGGGGCGGGTTTGAAGACTTATTTCGCCAGCAAGGAACAAGCGGTCGTCCCAGTCATGGTTTTCAGGATTTTCGCCACCAGCAACCGGTAAAGGGCAATGATCTTTCCCTGGAGCTGCCGATCTCCCTTGGCGAAGTGCTGAACGGCGCTGAGAAAACCATTTCCCTTGGCCGCGGCTCCGGGGCGGAAAAGGTTTCCGTAAAAATTCCCCCCGGAATCGAAACCGGCAAGAAACTGCGGATTTCCGGCAAAGGTTCTCCGTCACCCATGGGCGGCCCACCGGGAGACCTGTATCTGCTCATTAAAGTCGAATCCCACCCGATCTTTACCAGAGAAGGTTCCCATCTCACCATGGACCTGCAAATACCTTACAGCGCCGCCGTATTTGGCGCAGAAGTAGAAGTGCCGACCCTGGAGGGCAAACAGCTCAAGGTAAAGGTCCCCCATGGCTGCCAGCCCCAGGCAAAACTTCGTCTCCGCAAACACGGGTTGCCGGACAGCAGTGGCGGCGCACGGGGCGATCTGCTGGTGAAAATTCTGGTGGCGGTGCCGAAGGATTTGTCGGATGAACAAAAAGAACTGTTGGAAAAGCTGAAAGAAACAGGATTGTAGAGGTTGCCGGCCTCAGATAATGATTCCGACAAACATGGTGGACATTCTGAACATATATTGCTCCGGCAGCCCTCCCCGCATGGCGATATCATCTTCGATGCGGGTGAGTATCCGGGTCATGATAACCTCGTAGCCCATATTGATGTAGCCGTCTTCCCCGGCTTCGTTGGTAATAAATAGCAGTTTGCCATTTTTGTCCTTGTACGTCTTCAACCGCCAGTTCACCTGACTGATATTATGATGGAGCCGCTGCAAACGCTCCAGAGACACCTGCAGGCCGGTCAGGAAAAAATCCCCATCCCGAATATTGTAGGCCTCCCGAATGCTTTTCCACAACCCAAGGCTCAACAGATATATCCGGTCCGGCTCAGCAATCTCCCCTTGAAACGCCGCTGTGAGTATCTCATGGGAAGGCTTAAAGGCGTACACCTGCTCGACGGTGGGCAGGGGTCCAAAAATAGAATCGATCTTCCGCCGTTGCTGGGCCGGATCTTTCTCATATTTGGGGTTTTTGGCATAGAGACGTGCGGTGAAATCACGTAATGAGGCGCGATACTGCTGCATATGGTGACGGATGATACTGACATCCGTCGGCGTGAAAAATCCCCTGACGTCATCGCCGGCCTTGCTCCCGGATAAGCTGCAGCCGGCAAGCCCCATCAGGACAAAAACCATCGGTATAAGGACAACGGTTTTAAACAGGACCCCAACAACGGGTCTCGACATCACAACACCTCGCGGCGTAAGGATTCTCCGGCTAGAGTCGGCAAACAAAAACCACAATCCAATTCAATTTCGCTAGGTCCTTTCCATCAACACAACCGTTTGCCTGACTATTGACACGACCTAAAGAGCCGTAACGAAACAATACTGCCTATTTCGAAACGGCTCCTAAGCCGAGGTCGCTTACCAAAACCTCTCGTCTGACAGAATTAACGGCATAAAGAGCCGTAACGAAACGATACTGCCTATTTCGTAACGGCTCCTAAGCCGAGGTTGCTTACCAAACCTCTCGTCTGGCAG
>JAHJTI010000106.1 GCA_018829945.1 Pseudomonadota bacterium
ACCGAAGTGTCCAGCCCGCCGGAATAGGCGAGAACGATCTTGTTTATATTGGCAGCCACTGTGTACTCCCTGAGTATGTGAAAAGTGAAAAATGCATAATGAAAAATTAGCCAGCAGGGGCAGGGTTCATGATGGAAGAGTGAAAAATTTTCCGTTCTCCCTTTTCATTGTTCATTACCCCAAATGCATGGCCAGAATCGCCTTGTGGATATGGAGCTTGTTCTCTGCCTGGTCAAAGGCCACACATTGCGGCCCTTCCAGCACCTCTTCGGAGATTTCCTCGTCGCGGTGGGCCGGCAGGCAGTGGAGGACAATGGCCCCTGCTCTTGCCTGGGCCACCAGTGCACTATTCACCTGATACGGTCTGAAGACGGCAAGCCGCGCCTCCTGCTCGCTTTCCTGACCCATGCTTGCCCAGACATCGGTGTTGATCACATCCGCCTGGCGCACTGCTTCGACCGGATCGCGCACCACCCGGATAGGCTGGCTCGCTTGAGCTTGGGCTGTTGCGAGAATGGCGGGGTTTGGGTCGTAACCTTCCGGGCAGGCCAGGGTCAAGGCAAAACCGAAGCGGGAAGCCGCCTGAATCCAGGAATTGGCCATGTTGTTGCCGTCGCCCAGCCAGGCGATATGGAGCTTGTCCACCGGTCCTTTGTGCTCGATCACGGTCAAGATGTCGCTTAACACCTGACAGGGATGGTGCAGATCGGTAAGGGCGTTGATCACGGGCACCGAGGAATAGCCGGCCAGTTCATCGACAATGTTCTGGCCATAGGTGCGGACGACTATACCGTCCACATACCGGGCCATGACCCGGGCCATGTCCTTGAGAGGTTCGTTGCGTGCCAGCTGGGTGTCGCGGCCGGAGAGGTAGATTACCTGCCCGCCCAACCCATACATGGCCGCCTCAAAGGAGACTCTGGTCCGGGTGGAGGGCTTCTCAAAGATGAGGCCGACGGTTTTCCCGGCAAGTTGCTGGTGGCGAATCCCTGCCTTGGCTTCCTTTTTCAGCAACAGGGCCTGCTCGATGTAGGCGGCCAACTGCTCTCTGGTGAAGTCCTGTAATGCCAGTAGATGCTGTGTCATTGTTTCGCTCTCTCTGCCGGGCTCTCCCGCAGTATGCTGCGGAAAGAAGTTCCCCCTGTGTTCAGGGCGTCCTGTCGGCGCACGGCGCGGGGCAGGATTCAGGAGACCGGCTCAAAAAAAATGTCAGCCCAACCATTGCCGACGGATGACGAACACTGTCACCCTTTAGTTGGGCCAAACTACAATTCATACAAAAAAACTTTTTTTTTGCAAAGGGATTTTTCGTGGAAAATCTATGGGGGGCTATTGGTTCAACTCGGCAAAAACCTCGTCCAGCGCCTGGATCAGGCGGTCTATCTCGGCGCGGGTGATGATCAGCGGCGGCAGACAGCGTAGCACCTTGTTTCCGGCAAAGTTCAGAAGCACACCCTTTTCAAAGAGGCGGTTGACCATGCCTGGTCCTTTGTCAAGAAACGCCTCGGTTAAAGGCAGCCCCTGAATCAGGCCGAGACCGCGGGCAGGGGTGGCGATGGCAGGATATTTGGCGGCCAATCCGGTGAGCTGTTCGTTCAGATAGGCTCCCTTGGCCTGCACCTCGGCGAGAAAGGTGTCGGCCAGCATGATCCGCAAGGTTGTAACCGCAGCGGCACAGACAACCGGATTGCCGCCAAAGGTCGAGGCGTGGCTGCCCGGCTCGAATGCTTTGGCGATCGATTCTTTTGCCAGCATGGCACCGATGGGCAAACCGTTGCCCAAGGCCTTGGCCAGGGTAAGAATGTCGGGGGTCACCCCGCACTGCTCGTAGGCAAAGAGGGTGCCGGTTCTGCCCATGCCCACCTGGATTTCATCAAAAATTAAAAACAGGTTGTGCTTGTCGCAGAGTTGGCGGATACCGGCGAGATACTCTTTCGCCAGAGGCCGAACCCCGCCTTCTCCCTGCAGAGGCTCGCAGAGAATGGCACAGGTTTCCGGGGTTATCATCGCCTCCAGGCCATTGATGTCGCCGAAGGGCGCATGGCGGAATCCTTGGGGAAGCGGCTCAAACCCCTTATGGAATTTCTCCTGACCCGTGGCCGCCACGGTGGCCAGAGTGCGGCCGTGAAAAGAGCCGGTCAAAGAGATGATTTCATATTTTCCTGGGGGGCTGGCCTTCCGCGCCAGCTTGATCGCGGCTTCATTGACCTCAGCCCCGGAGTTGGCCAGAAAAACCCGGTCAGCAAAAGAATGGCTGATCAGGATTTCGGCCAGTTCGGTTTGCGGAATCGTGTGGTAGAGATTGGAAACATGCACCAGAGTCGAGGCCTGGCGGCAGATCGCCTCGGTAATCGCCGGATGGCAATGCCCCAGGCTGCATACCGCAATCCCGGCGAGGCAATCCAGATATTCTTTGCCGTCACCATCCTTGAGCAGGCAGCCCCTCCCTTCGACCATCACCGCCGGATACCTCCCATAGGTGGTCATAAAGGAAGCACTGCTTTTATCGATCCATTCCGCATTGGCCATCATACCACCTTAATAACTGACGTGTTTCGTCGGTATCCCATATTGATAAGCGGTTGCAGAACGCTGCAGACCGTGTGCCAATTGTCGGCAGCAGTGCCGACCAAGAGTCCTGCGAAGTGTGCTATTAGCACATGAGCTGGTCGATGACAACAGAGATGCGGCGTTCTGCAACTGCTTATACCACCTCGGTCCCGACGCCTTGCTGCGTAAACATTTCCAGCAGGATGGCGTGTTCCACCCGGCCATCAACAATATGCGCTTTGCCGACTCCGCCCCGGACAACGCCCTGGCAGCATGTGACCTTGGGAATCATCCCTCCTCCGATGACCCCGTCCTTGATATACTGGTCGGCTGCGTCGCAGGTCATGGAGGAGATGAGCGTGCCCGCTTTGTCCAGCACCCCTGCCACATCGGTGAGCAGGATGAGCTTTTCCGCCTTGAGATGGGTGGCAATGGCTCCGGCCACGAGATCGGCATTGATGTTGTAGGCTTGCCCGTCTTCGCCAACGCCCACCGGCGCGATAACCGGAATGAAATCTTCGGCATCCAGAGTGTGCAGGATCTGCGGATTGACCGTGGTCACTTCCCCTACCCGGCCGATGTCGATGATTTCCGGCGGGGTGTTTTCGACCTGGGCCTTCATGATCTGCATCTTCTTTGCCTTGATCAGGTCTCCGTCCCGGCCGGAAAGCCCCACCGCCTTGCCTCCGTGGAAATTGATCAGGCTGACGATCTCCTTGTTGACCTTGCCCACCAACACCATCTCCACCACATCCATGGTTTCGCCGTCGGTGATCCGCATGCCCTGAACATAATCGCTCTTAATGTTCATTTTGGTCAGAAATTTGTTGATCTGCGGGCCGCCGCCATGCACCACCACGGGGTTGATACCGACGTACTTCATCAGGATGATGTCGAGGGCGAAGCTCTTTTTCAGCTCCTCATCCACCATGGCATGACCGCCATATTTGATGACCACGGTTTTGCCGTAGAATTTCTTGATATACGGCAAGGACTCAATGAGGATTTTTGCTTTTTCGATACCTGTGTGCATGGCTGTCTGTCAGTTGTGGTTGGATGGGCTGGGGCTGATTGTATTAAAAAGCCCCTCTGAATTGATACTCCGCAAAACATAAACCGCCGGTCGCAATCTGTAAAGAAGATAGCCGAGACAAGATCAGGACTGACGACAGTTTTGCTCTTTCAGCCGAACGATTACCAAAAAACAGACGCACTCTTCCGGCAAAGCGATTGCCGAGAAACCTCGATACTGGTATCTTTACTTCTTCAGAACCATCAGCACCAAGAGGAAACAAAAAATTATGAAACCATTGCTTCGTTTTTTTTGCCGGATTGTGCTCCTGTGCCCCATCCTGGCAACCACCCCCAGTTTTGCCGCGCCTGCTTCCGGTCCCCCTGCCAACAAGCCGCCGATTCATATCGAAGCGGACCGGATGGTTTCGATGAAGAACGAGAACGCGGTCCTGTTTTCCGGTAACGTGGATGCCAAACAGGGCCAGATGGTTATCCGGGCGGCGGAAATGACGGTGTATTATCTTTCCAACGATGAAAAAGCCCAACTGCCCCAGAGCGAAGAGCGGAGTCTCAAGAAGCTTTTTGCCTCGGGCAATGTGGAAATCCAGAACGACGGCATGACCGGCACCGGCGACAAAATGGAATATTATGAAGCCGAGCGTAAAATGATTCTCATCGGCAACAGTAAGGTCTGGCAGGACAATAACCTGGTAACCGGCCACACCGTTGTCGTCTTCCTCGATCAGGGCAAGAGCATCGTGGAACGGGGCGAGAAGAAAGGCGAGCGGGTCAAGGCCTTTTTCTATCCGAGTGGCGAAGGCCCGGAGAAAGAAGTGAAGAGTGCACAGTGAAAAATCAGCACATGACTCCATGGCACCATCGGTTGTGCGTCTCCGGCGAGACTCTTTCAAAATGCTGTATTGTGCTTCGACAGGCTCAGCATGAACGGAAGAAGACTAATGATTTCGAAATACTACCGTTCACCCTGAGCTCTGTCGAAGGGTGGGTTTTTTTACAAGAGGCCCCGCGTTATTTTTCCACTTTTCATTCTTAACTTTTCATTTTTCACTATTTCCCGGAGGCTCCCGTGTCTGTCTTAGAAACTAAAGATATCGTCAAGCGTTATAAAAACCGGACGGTTGTCGACGGGATCAGCCTGCGGGTTGAAACCGGCACAGTGGTCGGCCTGCTCGGGCCAAACGGCGCGGGGAAAACCACCACCTTTTATGCTATTGCCGGATTTGTTCGGCCCGATGCCGGCGTTATCCTGCTGGACGGGGAGGATATCACTTCCCTGCCTATACACAAGCGGGCCCTCAAAGGGCTCTCCTATCTGCCACAGGAATCCTCGGTTTTTAAAAAGCTCACCGTGGAAGAAAATGTCCGCATTGTTCTTGAGCCGTTTGGTCTTGCCAAGGCGGAGATCAACAACAGGGTCGGACAACTCATGGAAGATCTGAAGATCACCCATTTGGCAGGGAATCGGGGGCATTCGCTCTCCGGCGGCGAACGGAGGCGGGTGGAGATCATGCGGGCTTTGGCCACCAATCCGCATTTTATTTTGCTGGACGAGCCTTTTGCCGGA
>JAHJTI010000107.1 GCA_018829945.1 Pseudomonadota bacterium
AGCAGGTCCTGGTGGAAGAAAATCTGCTTCTCAAGAAAGAGCTGCGCAACCGCTACAATCAGCACAACATCATCGGCCAATGCAAGCGGATTCAGGATGTGTACAACTACATCGACAAGGTCGCCCCCAGCCGGGCCACTGCCTTGATTCTGGGCGAGTCCGGCACCGGCAAGGAACTTGTCGCCCGGGCCATCCACCAGGCAAGTCCCCGGGCGGACAAGCCCTTCATTAAGATCAACTGTGCGGCCCTGCCGGAAAACCTTCTGGAAAGCGAGCTGCTCGGCCATGAGAAGGGTGCCTTTACCGGCGCGGCCACCCTCAAAAAAGGGCGTTTCGAGTTGGCGGACGGCGGCACTATTTTTCTCGACGAGGTCGGAGAGCTTCCCCTGGCCCTGCAGGCCAAACTGCTGCGGGTGCTGCAGGAGCAGATGTTTGAACGGCTGGGCGGCACGCAGACCATCACGGTCAATGTTCGGATCATTGCCGCCACCAACCGGAGCCTGGAAGCATGCGTCGAACAGGGGACCTTTCGGGCGGATCTCTACTACCGCCTTAATGTCGTCCCGGTAATTTTGCCGCCGCTCCGAGAGCGAAGAGAAGACATCCCACTGCTCCTCGATCATTTTCTGAAGGAGAGCAATCGCATGAACACACGGGAAGTGCACCTCTCAAGCCCTGTGGTCCAGCTCCTCTGCGCGTACAGTTGGCCGGGAAATGTCCGCGAGCTGCAGAACCTGATCGAGCGGCTGGTGATCATGGCGGACAGCGAGACCATCGTTACCCGCGAACTGCCAAGCTACATCACCGCGGTTCCTGAAACGGGGCATCAGGAACCGCCTTTCTGCCGCATTGAAACTGCGGTTGCAGGTGAAACTGCCACAAGAAAAGATGTTTCACCGGAAAGCGATGCGCATAAGTCTTTAAAGGATATGGAGAAAGAAGTGGTGGTTGATGCCCTGCGACGCCACGGATGGGTTCAGGCCAGAGCCGCGAGAGAGCTGGGCCTCACCCAGCGCCAGATGGGCTACCGCATCAAAAAATACGGGATTGCCCTGCCTGATTTTCTTCGATAAACGGGATAGGGGGCGGTCAGAAATCCTGACCGCTCCCCTCCCACACCACCCGGCATGCGGGTCCGCACCGGGCGGTTCGAGAAGTTGAGGTTAGGAGAGCCGAGGCACGCCCAGGCAATCGTAGTATGCGATCGTCAACACACTGTTCAATAGCATACCGCTGTTACGCCACCAGAAATGAGAGTTTGCGGCCACGCGCCGGGCAACGCAGGGAGGGACACCCATCGCACACAACTCGCGGTACATAACGGCAAGACATACACCCGCAAGAGTGCGCCCATGCCGGGCGCATACAAAAAAGCCGCGATTCCCATCTTGGGAACCCCGGCTACTGATTCTGCCACATCATCCCCTGACACACAATCAGGAGATAAGACGCATATAGTCACTGAAAAACTGATGAAAATCTTCGGAAATTTCCTTCCTCAAACTCCTTGCCTCAGCCAGTAAATCGGCGGGTCTTACCACAAGAGACCTGAACGAAGCCAGCCACTGCCAGTCCTGCTCCAGCCAGAGACTGATATCCTCGGCAAAGGCGACATGATTGTCAAACTGCAATCCGATAATATGCGGTCTCTGCTTAAGAGAAAAGGCCTCCACCTGACATTGCTCCGAAGTAGCGAGCAATGAAAAATGTTTCGGCAGCGGCTCCAGCACTGTCTGGCTATGCCACTTGAACATGGGAATTGTTTTACCGAGGTTTTTGAATGCCGGATGCTCCCGCCCGTCATGGGTGAGATGCCCCTGGACAAAGCCAATGCTCGGTTTGAAGTTGGGGCCTATCTGAGCGCCCAAAATGGCAGCAAGCAGCTGATGACCGAGACAGAAGCCCAGAATCGGCTTATCCGCAGCAATCGCCCTCTTGATGAAACGCTTCTCCTCCACAAGAAAAGGATACTTATCCTCCTGATCCACATTGGGAGCACCCCCCAAAAGAATGATCGCCCCGTAGTCGCTGAAATCCGGAATCCAGTCCTGCCAGATTTTCACGAGATCAAATTCGACCCGGTGTTTGGCGATCGCCTCAAGAAGCAGCCGCCCAGGCCCGGCCCATGCGGTATGTTGCAAAACAAGGAGTTTCATTTTTTTATTTTCAGAGTGTTTTATCAAGAGAAGAATCCCGAAACCGGAGAGGCGGCCCCTTCGATTTCGGGATTGATACTGTCCTGACTATTACGTTAACTATCAGACATTTTTTATCTCAAAACCGGCATATGCCTCCATGCCGTGTTCGCCGATATCAAGCCCCTTCATTTCCTCTTCCTCATCCACACGGATACCAAGAGTAATCTTCAAGAGATAGAAGAGCACAAAGGCGGCAACAAAACAGGTCACACCGTATGCCGCAACGCCGATCAACTGGGTCACAAAGGAGTGACTTGCACTGAAAATTCCCACAGCCAGGGTGCCCCAAATACCGCAAACAAGATGAACGGAGATGGCACCGACCGGATCATCAAGTTTCATGCGGTCTACAACCATGACCGAGACAACAACCAGAGCACCGGCAATAAGGCCAATGACCACCGAACTCATCACGCTGACCACATCGGCACCGGCGGTAATACCCACCAGGCCTGCCAGAGCGCCGTTGAGAGCCATACTCAGATCAGGTTTCTTCTGAATGATCCAGCTCAGGGCGCTGGCGCCGACAATGCCGGCGGCCGCAGCAAGCGAAGTTGTGACGAACACAAAGGATACCGCCACAGGATCAGCGGAAAGCACCGAGCCACCGTTAAAACCGAACCAGCCGAGCCAGAGCAGAAAGACGCCGATGGTTGCCAAGGGCATATTATGCCCCATGATCGGCTTAATGGTGTTTCCGACATACTTGCCAAGACGGGGTCCGAGCAGGATCACGCCGGCCAGAGCAGCCCAGCCGCCTACTGAATGCACCAGGGTGGATCCGGCAAAGTCATAAAACCCCATCGCATCCAGCCAGCCTCCGCCCCACTTCCAGCTTCCAACCCAGGGGTACACCACTGCCACATATATCGCTGAAAAGATCAAAAAGCTGTGCAACTTTACCCGCTCGGCAACAGCGCCGGAAACAATGGTCGCTGCCGTTGCCGCAAACATTGCCTGAAAGATGAAATCGGTCCAGTAGGTGTATATCCCCACGCCGTCGTCACCGGTAACCATCATGTTTTCCGGGCTCACCCCGATTCCAAAACCGGAAAAACCGAAAATACCTGGGATTGAAAAATCCCCGGGGTACATCAAATTGAAACCGATAACGGCATAGGTCAAAAGCCCGAGGGCAACGATGGCGGTATTTTTGAAAAGGATGTTGACAGTATTTTTTGAACGGGTCAGCCCAGCCTCAAGGGTTGCAAATCCAAGGTGCATGATAAACACCAGAAAGGTGGCGACCAGCATCCAGGTATTATTGGCAACGTAGGTTGCGGCAGCGCCTGTTATTTCGGCTGCACCCTCTCCGGCCATGGCGTTTCCTGCCAAAGCAACCATGGCCATCGTCAGGGGCAGGACCAATTTCTTCGCAATTGAACTGTCCATTGAAAAGTCCTTATATCTTGAGTTGTTCTTTTTCATAATGATACCTAAATGGCCTCCTTATCGGTTTCACCCGTCCGAATACGACAGATTGAATCAACCGGCAGGACAAATATCTTTCCGTCGCCGATCTTGCCGGTCTTGACTGTTGCCACAATGGTATTCACCACTTTTTCCACCATCTCCGTGGCCACCACGATCTCCACCTTTACCTTGGGGATGAAATCCACAACATATTCCGCACCCCGGTAGATCTCCGTATGCCCCTTCTGCCGGCCGAAACCCTTCACTTCGCTGACCGTCATTCCCTGAACGCCAAGCTCTGTCATGGCTGCCTTCAGGTCATCAAGCTTGAAGGGCTTGATTATCGCCTCGATCTTCTTCATTCCACTCCTCCTTTTGTTCATATCATCAGAAATATCCGCACTTACCACAGGATGTGATACAATCTGGTTATTGCTTAATCAAGGAACGTGCCAACAAGGAAAAAAGCGCAAGGGAAACTAGATAACTATTTGTTTTCAAAACATAAAAACTACATAAACGAAAAGGCAACAGCACCACCATCTCTACGGCAAATAACATTTATGTATTATTTTTTTACGACGAAACACACAAAGATAACGTTTTTGTAATAATGTAGCGGGCGTTGATTGCTGCTCTTTTTGGGCTTGTTACGGAAAAAAGCTTCTTTCGTTGCCGATCCATTTCTCTCCCCGAGAAGGCCGGATCATTTCCTGAAGAAACTAAAAAAACCTTGACGCGGCAAAGCAGATAAGTCAAATATGCGTTTAACTTATCTGCCGATCAATATTTGGCTTTTCACTGAATTCCCATTATTCATCAACATACACAGTCCGACTCTGTTAATCCGGGAACCCAGTTGCTTCCCCTATCCTAAGAATATTGACCATGAAAAAACGCATCCTGTTCTCCCTCCTTGGTCTGCTACTGGTGGTCGGCATTCTTGCCACCATCAAAGGCTTGCAGATATCCACGATGATGGGCAAAAAAAGCGGCTTCACCCCTCCGCCGGAAACGGTGACCACGGCCCAGGTCCGTGCCGAGTCCTGGGAGACCACCCTGCCTGCCGTGGGTTCCCTTGAGGCAGTGCAAGGGGTCACCGTTGCCGCGGAACTTCCCGGCAAAGTGACACGGATTGATTTTACCCCTGGTGCCTGGATACAGGGGGGAGACCTCATTCTCCAGCAGGACATTTCTTCGGAAGAGGCACAGCTCCATGCGGCTGAAGCCTCCGCAGCTTTAACCAAGATCAACTTCGAAAGGCTCAGCCTCCTCATTGAAACGAACGCCGTTTCCCGGGCAGCCTATGATGATGGCGAGGCGCAATACAAGCAGGCGGTTGCCCAAGCGAACACGATCCGGGCGACCATCGCCAAAAAAACGATTCGGGCCCCATTTTCCGGTCGCCTCGGCATCCGCCTGGTCAACCTTGGCCAAATTCTCGATGAAGGCGCGCCCATTGTTTCCCTCCAGGCTCTGGACCCTATCTTTATCAATTTTATGCTGCCCCAGCAGGATATGGCTCGAACCAAGCCCGGGTTGCCGGTGCGGATAACCTCCGACGCCATGCCGGGCAAGACTGTTACCGGCAAGATCACCGCCATCAATCCGCAGGCTGACAGCGAAACCCGCAATGTTCGGGTGCAGGCTACTGCCACGAACAAGGAAGAGCGCTTGCACCCCGGCATGTTCGCCACGGTGGCTGTGGTCCTCCCCGCCCAAAGCAAGGTACTGGTTATCCCTGCCACCGCAGTACTCTATGCTCCCTATGGGGATTCTGTTTTTGTGGTTGAAGAGCAGAAAAACGAAAAAACAGGTGAAAGCGGCTTGGCGATACGCCAGCAGTTTGTCCGCCTCGGAGAAAGACGCGGAGATTTCGTCGCAATAATCTCGGGCATTGACGCGGGGGCAACAGTGGTCAGCTCCGGTGTATTCAAGTTACGCAACGGCCAGTCGGTCGTGGTGGACAACGCCCTGAACCCGGAATTCAGCTTGAATCCCAAGCCAAACAACAGCTAATCCGCTTACGTCGAGACCCATGAAATTCACCGATCTTTTCATCCGCCGCCCCGTCCTCGCTCTGGTGATCAGTTTCCTCATCATCATTGCCGGGTTGCAGGCCATGCGCAGCCTTAATGTCCGCCAATTCCCCAAAAGCGAAAATTCGGCGGTCACCGTCACCACCGTCTATGTCGGCGCCAATGCCGAACTGGTCCGGGGCTTTATCACCACGCCGCTGGAACGGGCCATTGCCGCGTCTGACGGCATTGATTACCTGGAATCCCAAAGTGCCCAGGGCGTTTCCACCATTACCGTCCGGTTAAAAATCAACTACGACGCCACCAAGGCCCTGGCCGAAATCGGCTCCAAGGTCGACCAGGTCCGCCGGGATCTGCCGCCCGAAGCCGAGGTGCCGGTAATCAACATCGAATCGGCAGACTCCAGGTTTGCCGCGGCTTATCTCAGTTTCACCTCCGATGTTCTTACCCAGAACGAAATCACCGATTACCTGACCCGGATCGTGCAGCCCCGCCTTACGGCAATCGAAGGCGTGCAGCGCGCAGACGTGCTCGGCGCCCGCACCTTTGCCATGCGGATCTGGCTCAATCCGGAACGCATGGCCGCTTACAGCATTACCCCGGCCCAGGTACGCACGGCCCTTGCCGCCAACAACTATCTGTCCGCTCTCGGCAGCACCAAGGGTTCTCTCATTCAGGTCAATCTCACCGCTAACACCAATTTACGTTCGGCAGCGGAATTCAAGCGGATGGTGATCCGTGAACAGGACGGCGCCATTGTCCGTCTGGAAGACATCAGCGAAGTAGCGCTCGGCGCGGAAAACTATGACTCGGAAGTACGTTTCTCCGGCCAGACCGCAACCTTTATGGGTATCTGGCCCCTGCCCAACGCCAATTCCCTGGACGTGATCAAACTGGTCCGCTCCGAAATGGTATCCATTCAAAAGGATCTTCCCACCGGACTCAAAGGCCGCATCGCCTACGATGCAACCGCTTACATCGACAATGCCATCAATGAAGTAATGAAAACACTGGGCGATACCCTGCTCATCGTCATGGTGGTCATCTTTCTCTTCCTCGGCTCGTTCCGTTCGGTGCTGATCCCGATTGTAGCCATTCCCCTGTCCCTCATCGGCGGCCTCTTCCTCATGCAGGTCTTCGGCTTTTCCATCAACCTGCTCACCCTGCTCGCCATCGTTCTTTCCGTGGGTCTGGTGGTGGATGATGCCATCGTGGTGGTGGAAAACGTCGAACGTCACCTCAGTGAAGGCAAATCCCCGCTGGATGCCGCCCTTTTCGGGGCCCGCGAACTCGTGGGACCGATTATCGCCATGACCATCACCCTGGCTGCAGTTTATGCGCCCATTGGTTTCCAGGGCGGCCTCACCGGCTCGCTCTTCCGCGAATTCGCCTTTACCCTGGCCGGCGCGGTGACCATTTCCGGGGTGGTTGCCCTGACTCTGTCGCCGATGATGTCGGCAAAGCTGCTCAAACCGGGGATGGAGGAACATGGCTTTGCGGGAAGAATCGCCCGCGATTTTTCCCGGCTGCGCAATGTCTACGGCCGCATGCTGGACACCACCCTCGGTGCCAGGCCTGCGGTCTACACGATCTGGATCGTCATCGGACTGCTTTGTTTCCCCATGTTCACCATGTCCGCCAAGGAACTCGCCCCCAACGAGGACCAGGGAGTCATCTTCGGCATTGTAGACGCGGCTGCCAACTCCACCCTGGACCAAACCAGCACGTACACCGCCGCCGCCAACAAAATTTTCCTCGATTTCCCGGAAACGGATTTTTCCTTTCAGGTCACCCAGCCCACCTCCGGGTTCAGCGGCATGGTCACCAAGCCCTGGGATCAACGCGACCGTTCGGTATTTGAAATCATGCCCGAGGTCCAGCAAAAGCTCCAGGCATTGCCCGGCATCCGGATCTTCCCGGTATTGCGGCCATCACTTCCCGGCGGCGGACAGTTCCCGGTGGAATTCATCCTGGCTTCCACGGCGGAAACTCCGCAGATCCTGGAATTTGCCCAGAAGATCCAGATGAAGGCCATGCAGAGCGGGATGTTCGCTTTCCCGCCTATCATCGACGTAAAGATCGATCAGCCCCAATCGGAGTTCGTCATTGACCGCGACAAGGTGGCGGACCTGGGTCTCAGCCTGGAACAGGTCGGCGCGGACATTGGCGCCATGGTGGGCGGAAATTTCGTCAACCGGTTTGATATCGCCGGGCGCAGCTACAAGGTTATCCCGCAGGTTGCCCGGATCGACCGGCTCAACCCAGAGCAACTGAGAAAGATATATATCACCGGCCCAAACGGCAAGCTGGTGCCTCTTTCCACCGTGGCCACCATCGAAAATTCCACCGTGCCCCGCTCCCTCAACCGTTTCCAGCAGCTGAACGCCGTCAAGATCAGCGGTGTTTCGGTCCGCCCTCTGGACGAGGCCCTGCGCTATCTGGAGGGCGAAGCCGCACAGATTCTGCCCAAAGGGTATGTGCTTGACTACACCGGCGAGTCACGCCAACTGCGGAGCGAGGGCAATAAATTTCTGCCCGCCTTCGGCCTGGCGGTGATCCTGATTTTTCTGGTTCTGGCCGCGCAGTTCAACAGCTTTCGCGATCCTTTCGTCATCCTGGCCGGCTCGGTGCCACTGGCCATGTTCGGGGCGATGATCTTCACCTTTCTCAAGATGCCCGACCCCAACGTCCCTTTCTGGACCCACGGCTGGACCACCACCCTCAACATCTATTCCCAGGTAGGGCTGGTGACCCTGGTCGGCCTGGTGGCGAAAAACGGCATCCTCATCGTCGAGTTCGCCAACACCCTCCAGGAACAAGGGCGTCCGAAACTGGCCGCCATCCGGGAAGCGTCCATGACCCGGTTGCGTCCCATCCTGATGACAAGCACCGCCACGGTGGCAGGTCATTTCCCCCTGACCCTGGTCACCGGCGCCGGAGCCGCAGCCCGTAACTCCATCGGCCTCGTACTGGTCGGCGGTATGGCCATAGGCACCCTGTTCACCCTTTTTGTGCTGCCTTCAATTTACATGCTGATCGCCCGGGACCATGGACGAGACACCCTGGTTGAACCCAACCTTAAAGAACAGGAGGTTGCTGGCCGATGAATACCTCTGATCTCTGGTCCGCCCTCGGCTCCCTGCCTGAAGAAGAAATGGCCCATGTGGTCACCCGACTTTTCACCCAGTACGAGGCCCGGTTGCAGCAGAACCCGGACGACCCCGAGGCCCTGCATTTTTTCAACAACCTCGACATCGCCATTACCCAGACCTGTCAATGCAACAGCAACAGACGCTAGCCGACCGAAATAAGGCGGCGTATCCTCTGGTCGCCGTATCCTTGCTCGTTCTCTGTCTTATCTCAGCCACCCCAAGTTCGGCGGCAGACAGCACAATTGATGCGATGTGCATGCTGCAGGAACACAACACCCTGCGCGCCGCCGTCGGCACCCCGGTGTTGCGCTGGTCGGACGCCCTTGCCCGGCAAGCATCGACCTGGGCCGACGAACTCAAAAAAACAGGCTGCGTTATGCAACACAGCCGCGCAAATCTTGGCGAAAACATTTACTGGGCCAGCGCCTGGAAAACAACCACCAGAAACAAGAGCAAAAACACCCTCCAGACGATCCTGACCCTGCAACCAATCACTGAAGCGCATGTGATTTCAAGCTGGGCTGTTGAACAACCGTGGTACTCGCAAGCCAGCAACACCTGCAACGCGCCTCCCGGAAAAAGCTGCGGTCATTACACCCAGATTGTCTGGCAGAACACCAAGGAAGTCGGTTGCGCCAGGGCCGTCTGCGACGACAAATCACAAGTCTGGGTCTGCAACTATTCCCCAGCCGGAAATGTGGTCGGACAAAGGCCTTACTGACAACACCAGCGCTTTGCTCCGCGCCGATATTTTTTCCCGCATCTCCCTGAACCCCTCGACAGCAATCCCCAATCCCACTATGATGAAGCTGATGATACTTCCTCCGGGAACGGCTGCAGGTTGTTGAACGACGCCGCTTCCCGCAACGAATAATCGCCACAGGCACGGATCACCACTTTTCATGCGAACGGAAAAACCCATCGATACTTCTGCCCTGCTCAAACTGGCAACGTATGCTTCCACCGCCACGGCCTTTCTGCTCATCGGTGTCAAAGGTGCGGCTTGGCTCATGACCGGGTCCCTGAGCGTCATGGCCTCCCTGGTTGACTCGCTTATGGACGCAGCCGCCTCGCTGATCAATTTGCTGGCGGTACGTTATTCACTGAAATCTCCGGACGAGGATCACCAGTTCGGCCACGGCAAGGCAGAGTCCCTGGCCGGCCTCGGCCAGGCCTGCTTTATTGCCGGCTCGGCAATCTTTCTGCTCATCCATGCGGCCGAACGGTTGAACCACCCGCAACCCCTGCAAGGAATCAATATCGGTCTGTGGGTCATGGCCTTTGCCATGGCTGCCACCCTGGCGCTTCTAGCCTTTCAGGGCTATGTCATCAAGCGAACCAATTCTTCCGCCATCCGCGCCGATGCCCTGCATTATAAAACCGACCTGCTCACCAACGCGGCCGGGATCGCCGCCCTCTATTTTGCCGCTGCGGGCTGGCCCATACTTGACACACTCGGCGCCTTCGTCATTGCCTGCTATATCCTATACAGCGCCTGGCAAATCGGACAGGAGGCAATGCAGGTTCTTATGGACCGGGAACTTCCCGAAGAAATCCGCCAACGTATCTGCGATATTGCCCTGGCACATGCTACCGTGCTTGGCCTCCACGATTTACGAACCCGCCAATCCGGGCAGATTATGCTTATTCAACTCCACCTTGACCTTGACCGGAACTTGCCCCTTTCCGAAGCCCACCGGGTTACAAAAGAGGTGGAGCGCGCCATCCTGGACTCCTTTCCCCAGGCCGATGTCATCATTCATCAGGATCCCCGCAATCCGACAGGATACAGCCGTAATCCCGATGAATGCCGGGACCTTCCCCAAATTCTTCGAAGGTAACCTTTCGTTTTAATCCCCCCGGCAAGCAGCCATTCTTTGCCGTTGACCTTGAAACAAACGCAGGGTACAAGGAGGAAATTCTCACGCTCCACCACCCTCAATGGTGATTATGTTGAATAAATTTATGCGAATTGTGCTTGCCTATGGCCTGATCCTTTCCTCGGTTTTCGGCTTCTGGTACGCAATCGGCCAGTCGCGTCCGATCCCGGAACCGGAAGTGGCTCCCGGCCGCACTCTGCAATGCGTGTCCTACGCGCCCTTTGAAAAAGACCAGTCCCCTTTTGATTTTGCCAAAGGCATGACCATCTCCAATGCCCGGATAGATGCGGACTTGGCCATTCTTTCCCGCAGCTTTTCCTGCATCCGCACCTATTCGGTCGCCGGGCTTGAAGCCCTGCCGGAGTATGCCGAGAAATACGGAATGAAGGTGCTTCTGGGCGCCTGGGTAACGTCGGACCCAAAAATCACCGAGCAGGAGTTGCAAAAGGTTGTCGCGCTTGCCAAACAGCATCCGGAAAGCGTCCGGGCGGTGATAGTCGGCAACGAAGCGCTGCTCCGCAGGGAAGTTACCGGACAACAGCTCGCCGGCTATATCAGCCAGGTCAAGACTGCCCTTCCGGAAGTTCCGGTTACCTATGCCGATGTCTGGGAGTTCTGGCTCAAACACCCGGAGGTGGGGGAGGTCACTGATTTTGTCATGATCCACATCCTGCCGTACTGGGAGGATGAGCCGGTTGCAATCTCTGCAGCCATGGCGCATGTGAAAAAGATTCGGGAAGAAATCGGGGAGAAAATCCCCGGCAAGGAAATCGTCATCGGGGAAACCGGCTGGCCCTCCGAGGGACGCATGCGGGAAGGGGCGCTGCCCAGCCTGGAAAATCAGGCCCGTTTTATCCGCGGTTTCGTTGCCCTGGCCGAACAGGAGCATTGGCAATATAACCTTATCGAGGCCTTTGACCAGCCGTGGAAACGCATCAAGGAGGGGGCGGTTGGCGGCTACTGGGGGTTGTACTCTTCCGACCGGACCGACAAACATATTCTTTCCGGGCCGGTTTCGAATTTCCCCAATTGGCTGAGCCTGTTTGCGCAATCCGCAGCCATTGTCCTGGCAAGCCTGATTCCATTGTGCATAGGGCGTCACTATTCCGGGATGAGCGCAAGCCGCTGGTTGAAATTTTCAACATCCGCCACCGGCGGGGCAATCCTTATCGTGCTGCAAGGACATCAGTTTGCAATCATTTCCACCAACACGGTTGAATACATCTGGGCTTTCATTGTCCTCTCGCTTACCGCCGGGGTTTACCTGCTGGCGCTGAAAGCCATCGCCTCAAAAACCACGCCCATGCATCTGAGCCTGGATGCGGCCATGGCTTTCTTGCGAGGCAAGTCCCGCCTCTGCCCCGAAGCAGTGAATGGCGTTCTGCGGCTGGGAGTGATAACCTGCGCTTTGATCGGTGTACTTGGCCTGGTCCTTGATGCCCGGTACCGAAGTTTCAACAATTTCGGTTTTGCCATTCCCGCCCTTGCCTATCTCTGGTTTTCACAAAAACAAGCGGGCCTCAATGCTCAAGGCATGCTCGAACGACTGAGCGCCCTGTTGTTGACCTCCGGAGCTGTGGCAATCATGATTAATGAAACTTTGCTGAACAGGCAGGCCGGTATCTGGGTGGCCCTTTGCCTGCTTCTGGCCTACCCCCTCTGGCGGGAAAGCAGAGGTGTTTCGCTGCGCCCCCTGCTGCCTTTAGCTTTTCTGGTGATTATTACCTTTGGTGTTTTTACCGCTCTGCGCAATGGCATTTTTATTTCGGAACGGCTGGTGGAGGTATGTGCTGACACGCCGGACACGACCATCTGCCTGGTCCGCGCAATGATAGGCCGGTTGATGTACAATCAGATTTTTGCCTGGACGAGCTTGATCCTTGCGGCACTCGCGGTGTGGCGCAATTCTGTATGGTTGAGCGGGCT
>JAHJTI010000011.1 GCA_018829945.1 Pseudomonadota bacterium
GATTCAAACGCATACCGCCTTCTGACCGGCGATGGCACGCTGATCGACGCCTTACGCCGAATCCAGCCAAACGGGCCAAACGGGCCAAACGGGGAAGATGAGGCCACCTTTCATGGTTATGGACGACAGGAGGAAATGGCAGCCATTGACTGGATTCTGGTCTCCGACCATTTTCGGGTCCTTGACGCGCAAATCGACCGTTCCCGCCAGGACAACCTCTTCCCCTCGGATCATTACCCCATAACGGCGGTGCTCGACTGGAAGGCTTAGAGCTTATCCGTACAAGTCAGCGGATCCCGCGGCCATTCACGATACACCGCCTCTGGTTACGCCCTTTACCCACAACACAACATTCAACTGTCAGCGGCTCACCGATCTGGCCCCGGCCATAACCTCGACCATATCAACAGCGACCTGTGCCAGCATATTCGGCACCACCGGTCCTCCCTGCGACGGCTTGATCTCCGGAGGATTAAAGGCTGCGACAAACCGGGAGAGGGTGCTGTTTTTCGGATAGGCTACGGGCTGGTCCATGGACTGCTCGATATACCAGACGGTATTGCCGGTATGCACATTGAGCAATCGGGTGGCCACTTCAACCCTTCCCCCGCCGAACTGGGTGCCTTCCAATACATAGTTAACCTTTCCCGCCAGCACCAGATCGACCTTTGCCCTGCGGCCGAATGCCAGGGCCTCCTCCAGATCCTGGTAAGGCTCTGCAAGGCGAAGCACCCTTGGGAACGCCTGCTTGCCCAAAAGAACATCCTTGAAGAGCATGGCGACCCCCTCCCCCTGCTCCCGGCTCATATTGGCGGGCACCTGAAAAGGCAGGACGCCGACAGTCGCCTCCTGATAGGTATTCGTTTCAGGATAAATAAAAACTACGGGCGAATTCTTCTTGACCTCCACCGGCTGATTGGCCCAGTTTTTAGGGCCTGACGCGCACCCGAAGAGGAAAAAACCGAGAAGCACAACCGCTATTCCACTACGCATAACGCTCTCCTGTAACTATCCAGAATTGAGAGAAAACCACGGAGAGGAACTGTTCAGCAGTGCCACAGATGCGAGGAAGAGGCCTGCGACGTGTGCTATTGCACATGAGTAGGCCGATGACAAGGCAGATGTGGTGCTGCTGGACAGTTCCTCTCTGCTCAACGCTCTCGGGCGGAAAGAAGCGCATCGCCCACGGCACCGCCTCCTGCCGCGAGAAGATGATTGATATTGCGGCTCCGCTGCAACTCAAGTCCTGCCACGGAAAGCACCTGTTGGGAACCCGCGTCGAGCAGCTTGAGATTGAGGATAACCGTGTTCGGAGTCAGCGAATAGGTGCCGGTAAGGATGGCCGCAGCCTGTTGCTGTTTGGCCAAAAGCTTTGCATCCCTGGTAAGCATCAACTCACCCCGATTGTCCCGCATGAAAATCTCGGCGGACTTGCGGATTTCCACAACCCCGAAACCATGGCGAAAGAGACTGGTGGACAGGGCCTCGGTCAGAGTCCGGCCAAAACGGGTGGTGGTATAGAGATTATCAAGATCAACCACCGTGGTCAGGATCAACCGTTGACCGCCCCCGGCGCCACGCATGCCGGAAGTCAGCTGCAGGGCCAGTTCCTCCCCCACCCCGAAAAAATCCGGGGTGACCACCGAAGCGGTGCCGCCGGTCTTGGCCTGGGGGACACATCCGGTCATGAACAAGACAGACCCCAGAAAAAGCGGCAATCCAAACATCTTCCATGTTTTTTTCATGAGCCACCTTTCTTTACCGTGCGCTTGGCCTCGGTTTTCGTCGGCTTTTTTTCCGGAGGCTGGGGCGCCCCCGCATCTGTTTCCGAAAATTCCCGTATCGTAACCTTTGAGGTGCGGGTGGAAGCAGGCATGCTTTCATTGGCAAGCAGATTCGCGGTCATACCGTCAATGGGCAGAACCAGGCTCGCGGAGGAAAGAACCCTGTTATCCACGTTGCGCAACAAACGGGCATTTACAAAGATTTCCTGCCCGGCAACCGCATAGGTCCCCACCACTACGGCCTGAGCATCCTGAACAAGGCTGATCTCGTCCATGCTTCGAGACAAGGCGTACTCTCCATGATACGGACTCACCATCAGACCCGGGGTTTTCCGCACTTCAATCACTTCAATCCCGGACTGCTGCAGAGTGGAGAGCAACTGCTCGCCCAGATACCGGCCAAGAGATGAGGTTGCGTACAGATTGTCAAGGCTGACAAAGGTGCTCACCGCCACCACATATTCATCAGCCACCACCTCGCTTGCATTGGCAATGAGTGACTTGCCAAGCTGATTGATCTTGGCATGGAAAATAGCCCCTTGCCCTGCGCCGGAAGCACCCGAATCTCCTTTTTGTCCGACACCCAGGCCGGATAAAAAGGATTGAGACATATTTTGCGGCGAGAACACCCGGCCCGTACGAAACACATAGTCGGCGGGTATTGCATGAGGATAATTATAAAAATAAGGCCGATAGGTCGGAGTGGGGCGTTGCCGCTCCTGAAAATTCCCCCCTTTATTAGCGTCGTCAGAAAGTTGACCGTCATCGGCCAGCACAGGAGTTACAATACATCCCAACGCCAGCAAAACTGCAATCAGCTGTGTGATCATCATCTTCGTCTCCCCCTGTCAGGGATTAAAGTTATAGGCTGGATAGTCTTTTTCCATGCTTCGCCAGGAAGGGCCAAAAGACTGAACCATAGGGTCATCCGAGACCCCGGTTCTGCCGGGGTAAACCACCGGCACCTGCTGCTCATCGCCGAACATTGGGGATGCAAGTCGCATTTCCATCTCGACCAGATTACTGTACACCCCTCCTGAGCAACCGCAGCAACTGATGAGCAACAATCCCGCCATGATTTTCCGCATATTCTCTCCTCAGTGGGCTGCCCCACAAAACAAGGCGACTTAGTCAATAAAATGACAGCCTTGCCCGTAAACCGTCTGGGAATTTTTTTCCCCCTACTCACTCGTGGCAAGCTGAAACACACGTCCAACAAGGAATTTTTTTCTGCGCCAGCCCTGTCGGTCGCCTTGTTTCTTCAATCTTGCCTGGATTATTAGCATTTTCCATGCCACGGCATACAACTTCTCCAAGCGATCTTCACAACCACAACCGGCAGCTCATCCAAAAAAATTGCTTGGGGTAACCCTTTAGATTTCCTTACTGAACGGGAATCGGTACAAAAAAATGATTGCCAAAAAAAAGGTATAGATTATACTTTTGAAGTTTA
>JAHJTI010000108.1 GCA_018829945.1 Pseudomonadota bacterium
ACATCCTCGGTTCCAAAGTGGTCACCGATCTGGCCCTGAATGGCCTTGAAGGGCTGGTTGGGGCCACCTTCGTTGTCGAGCCCGATCCTCTCAAGGCGGCTGAATTGCTCGACCAACGGATCATCAGCAAGCGCAAGGCGTTGGGGCTTTCCTGAACTGATTCTGTTTGCGTGTGTCATAAAAACGGCCCGAAGCGGTAACAACCGTTGCGGGCCGTTTTTGGTTTATGTCCTGTGGTTTCCAATCATCGACCGGAAAGCAGTAATGCTATTTACCGGTCAGGCGGATTTCTACCAGTTCGCAGCCGCCGCAGGCACGGTAGCGCGGTCGATCAGGCGGATGGCCTCGTGCTGGCAGCCGGGTCGGCAGATCCCGCAGCCGTAGCAAGCGGTGACGTCCACCAGACATTTATTATTGTCGCGGTCAAAGGCGATGGCGTCGAAATAGCAGCGCTTGCGGCAAAGGTTGCAGCCGGTGCAGAGCAGCGGGTCGATTTCGGCCACGTACTCCGCCTTCCACATGGTGCGCGTTACTCCCAGGGTTATCTGGGCCCGGTAGGCCATGCAGTCCTGATCACAGTTGCAGATCGCGCCGATAAAAGGGGTGTTGAAGGTCCAGACGCTGTGGGTCTTGCCCTCCTGATCGAGTTGCCGGATGAAGGCTTTTGCCTGATCGCGGGTCCAGTACTCGAATGCGGCGAAGTCCGGGACCTCTGCCAGGATCGGAGTCAGATCCATTCCCACCCCGAAACAGTACCGTTTTTCAGCGCCGAGGGAGACCTTCCGGCAGACGCAGGGGAGCCGCACGATGTGCTCCACCTGCGAGAGGATCGTTTCTATGTCCTCAAGCGGCACGACCTGTCCGAAGTGGGTCTTCTCCATCTTGCGGGAGAGAATCGGGTAGACGATGAAGCGGTAGATACGGGGGAAGCGGCGTTGCCAGCGGGAAGCGGTGGCGACATCATCACGGAGCGACTTGGAGAAACCGCGCAGGAAACGGAGAAGATTTTGTTCGGAATTGACCTGGTGGAACACTTCGGCCGTGTAATTGGCCATGTTCTCGTACCACTTTTTCCCCTCTCCGTGCTGGGTGCAGAACCGGCACATGCCTAGCCCCGGTCGATTTCCGTTTCAGGGGGCGGCGGCGGGGTAACGGGAGGGATATATTGCCGCGCGGAAACGCCGCCGGAGACGATAAGTTTCATGATCTCTCCGGGGTCGCCGATCAGGGGGGTGACCAGACTCTTGTCGACAATGATGAGATTGCCGGCAAAGTTGTAGGATTGCGGCAGATAAACGGCAACGCTGTTCGCGATCCCGAGCGCGTTGAGATCGTCCCGGGTCACGAAACCCAGCACCCGGATATTGTTGTTGGCATCGACGGCAACCTGAACCGGCTTGTTGAAACTCCTCTTGTCTCCCACAAACGCATGGACCAGATCCCTGATCGAGGTGTAGATCATTGCGATCAGCGGCAAACGGGCAAATATCCGATCCACCAGCATGACAACCTTGTTGGCAAGCAAGTTGGAGGTGATGAACCCGACGACCAGGATGAGACCCACGGTGAGCAGAAAACCGCCCCCCGGCACATTGAAGCGGAAAATCCCGTCGATTTTGGAAAAGATGAGGTAGACCACATACACCGTTGCCACCACCGGCACGAGTACGAGAAGACCATTTAAGAAGTACTGGCTGATTTTTTTCATGATTCGGTCCTGTGCGGTATTCCGGTTGCTGCGGAAGCCTGGCTTCCTGGGTGCATTTCAAGATTGAGGCAACGGTAAGAGAACAGGAACCATAATAGCGCGGCTGGGGAAAATTGCCATATCCCTGTTGGTGAAGAAAGGGTGCAAATTGCTGTTTGGAGAGGGGGCCGGGTATGGGGCGATCCCCGGTCAATCCGGGAATCGCCCCATTGTCGGAATAGAAAGATAATCAGCAGCCTTCGAGGGCCTTGGCCTTTTTCTGGTGGCACTGGTTGCAAGCGGTGGGGCCACTCTTTTTTTCCTTATGGCAACCCTGGCAGAGGGCGTGGGCCGCCTCTTTTCCCAGCTTTTGCGGGCCAGGTTTCTTGGCGCCGTGGCAGACCACACAGCCGTAAGCCTCTGCGTGTTTCTTGTGCGAGAGAACGACCTTGCCATTCTTGTTGTCGATGGTAACGGATTCCACTGTGGTGGTGAACTTGGCTGGTGTCGGTTCCGCACTCTTTTCCACCACGGTTGCAGCTTTTTCCACCACAATTGCGGTTTTTCCCTCCACTGCCTCGATCTTTTGTTCTGCCTTTTCAACAACCGCTTCGGTCGTTTTCTCCACCTTTTCAGCAACCGCCTCGGCTGCTTCTTTTGCCTTGTCAATGGCCTTTTCGACAGCGGGCATTGTTTCCGGTGCCGGAGCCTCGGCCTGTTTTTCCTCCTGGCCGCAACCCCAGAGCATCAGGCAAACCATTATCGCGACAATACAGAGGTTCTTTTTCATTATTTTCTCCTGTGGTTTGAGGAATGGAAAGGGTGAACAAAGGAAATATTTGTATGCACGCAGGCGGAGGATTCCCGGGAAAAACGGTGGTCCGACCGTGGACCCTCATGCCGCCAGGGTATCGACGTAGGTTTTAAGAGCGGCATCGCGCTGCGCTTCCCGCAGGTGGAGCATTTTTCTGCCGCATGTCTTTAAAACGTTTCAGCCGAAAATAATCTTCCCGCTCCCGCTCCCCGATATATTGGCTGACCATGTGGATGCGGCCACTCATTTCCGGCAGGATGCGTTCCTCCAGAACCCGGGCTTTCCGTGAGGTTTTCCGGATCGCTTCCCCGAGATTCTTGAGCTTGCTTTCGTGGCCGGCAACCTCCAGCATTTCCACCACCACCTGTTCAAAAAGGGAAAAAGCCTCTTCAAGAGGCGGGGTGGTCGGCCCGAAGTCGTAATGGCGTTCGGCCGGGGAGCGCCGGATGGGCTCAAGAATTTTAGCGATCCGGTATTTTGCGCCCAGGACGTTTTTTTCTTCAAGCGCAACGGAGGGATCATGCCGGTTCACTGCGGCAAGGGTGGAAATAAACGGCTCTCCTTCCAGCCCTCGGCTCACCGCAAGATACTGCCTCGCCTGCCAGTAAAGCGACATAATTTTTTTCCGTTTTTCAAGAAAGGGGCGGGCCGAGGTCAGGAATTCCACAACCAGGGCCTGACGCCTGGCCTTGAGGATATTCAGGCTGTTGGCGATAATCTTCTTTTTTTCCTTCAGCTTCAGGAGGTAGGTGCGATTAGGATGCATCATGACGGTGTAAACCTTGCCAGCAGTTCCATGCCGAGGTCAAGTGTTTCCAGTACGGAACGCCTGCCTGTTTGATGGTGGACGAATTCTCTTTCAAAGGCATCACAAAAATCAAGAATGCGCCGATCCGCCTCGGTCATGCCCTCGCGGCCGACGATTGCCGCCAACCCCCGCAGGTCGCACCCCCTGGCGTATTGTCGATACAGATCATTGGCCACCGTGCGATGGTCTTTTCTGGTCAAGCCTTCGCCAATGCCGTGCTGCATGAGCCGAGAAAGGCTCGGCAGCACATCGATCGGCGGATAAATACCCTGCTGATGCATTTCGCGGCTCAAAACAATCTGGCCTTCGGTGATATAGCCGGTCAGGTCGGGAATGGGATGGGTGATGTCATCCTCCGGCATGGTCACCACGGGAAGCATGGTCACGGAGCCGGGGCGGCCTTTGATGCGCCCGGCCCGTTCAAAAAGCCCGGCAAGATCGGAATACATGTAGCCCGGATACCCCCGCCGCCCGGGCAGCTCTTCCCGGGCCGAGGAGATTTCCCGCAAGGCGTCGCAGTAGTTGGTCATGTCAGTGACAACCGCCAGGGCATCCATGCCGTGCTGGAAGGCGAAATATTCGGCCACGGTCAGGCCGAATCGGGGGGCCAGCAATCGTTCCAGCACCGAATCGCTGGCCAGGTTGACTATGGCCACGTAATGGGTGTTCAGCTCTTCCAGGGTGCGCATGTAGAACGCATATTCATGGTGGGTGAGTCCAAGAGCCACAAAGATCACTACAAAATTTCCCTTGGGGGTTCGCGAATATTTGAGGATATCGGCGACCATCTGGCGCGAAGGCAGCCCGGCACAGGAAAAAATGGGCAGTTTCTGGCCCTTGACCAGGGTGGTGAGGCCATCAATGGCGGAAATGCCTGTTTCGATGAACTCCCGCGGGCTTTCCCGAAGGGTGGGATTGAGGGGGAATCCGCCCGCCGGCCACCAGCGCTCCGGCACAAACATGGGTTTGTTGTCCAGGGGCTGCATGGAACCGCTGAACACCCGGTTGAGCATGGTGGGCGAGAGAGGTGTCTGCTTGATGGCGTCGGTGAAGACAACGGTGGTGTTTTGTATGTCAAGGCCTCGGCATTCGCCGAAAACCTGAATGAGTACATCGTTTTTATGGACAGTCAGGACCTCGCCTTCCAGCTCCCGGCCGTCCGGGGCGATGACCCGGACCACCTCGCCCATGCGGACCGCCTCCACCTGCCCGACGAAAAGAAGCTGGCTGCGTATCCCCTGCACCGTGGAATAGCGGTATTCGGCAAGCCGCATCATTTCATCTCCTTGAGGATGGCGGAGAGGTCCTCGCCCTTGGCCAGACGCGCACTGCCTTCCTCATATTGCCGGACAATGAGCTCAATCAGCAGGGCGGTCTGTTCCGGGGTGGAAAAGGCATCCTCAGTAAAGGAGTTCTGGCAGAGAAAGCGGTTGCGGATCTCGCCTGCGGTGTGGAGCAGGAGATGGTCTTCATCCTGCAGCCCCTCTGCCCCAACGATTTCGGAGACCTCGCGCAGTTTTTCCTCCTTTTGCAGCAACGCCATGCCTTTTTTCTTCAACTCCTCCCATTTTTCGGAAACGGACTCAGTAAAATGTTTGGACACCTCTTCCGCATACAGGGAATAGCTCTGCACCCAGTTGATCGCCGGAAAGTGGCGGCGGTGAGCCAGGGAGGTGTCCAGCATGTAGAAGGCGCCGCTGGCCCGCAAACAGGCCTGGGTTGTCGGTTCGGTGAAATCGCCTCCCGGCGGGGAAACAGAAAGAATCATGCTCAGGGAGCCGGTCTTGCCGTCGAGTGTTTCCACCACTCCGGCCCGGGAAAAGTACCCGGAAAGGCGGGAGGCGAGATAGGTGGGGTAGCCCTCTTCGCCGGGCATCTCCTCAAGGGCCGAGGAAACCTCGCGCAAGGCTTCGGCCCAGCGGGAAATACTGTCCGCCAGCAGCAGGACGTGGCAGCCCATGTCCCGGTAGTATTCGGCCATGGTGACCGCAGTATAGATGGAGGCTTCCCGGGCAGCCACCGACATGTTGGAGGTGTTGGCCACCATGATGGTCCTTTCGGCCAGCGGCCGCTTTGACCAGGGGTCGTTTAAGGAGGAAAACTCTTCGAGCATCTCCGCCATTTCGTTGCCACGCTCGCCGCATCCCACGTAAACAATCACGTCAACCGCGGCATGTTTGGCAATGGCCTGTTCCAGAATGGTTTTTCCGGTGCCGAAGCCGCCGGGGATAATGGCTGTGCCGCCAAGGGAAAGGGGAAAGAAAAAATCGATGACCCGCTGGCCGGTGATCAGCGGCGAGGCGGGCGGCAGTTTTCTGCGAAAGGGCCTGGGCGTGCGGATGGGCCAATCGTGGGCGGGATAAAGCTGGGTACCGTCTTCAAGCGAGGCCACAGGGGTTTGCAGAGTAATTTCTCCCTGGGCAATGGCGGAGATAACCCCGCCTGCCTGCGCGAAAATACAATGTTCAAAAGAGTTTTCCCGAACAAATCCGAGGGCGCAGCCTGCCTCAATTGTGTCTCCTGCTTTTTTCAAGGGAGTGAAAATCCAGATGCTGTCTGCGGGCAGACTCTCCAACTCGCAACCCGGCCGGATAAAAGGACCGAACTTTTCCCCCATCAGGGGCAGGGGCCTCTGCAAGCCGTCATAGACCTGCCCCATCAAGCCGGGGCCGAGGCGCACGGAAAGCGGCACACCAAGAGGTTGGGCAGGTTCGCCGACGCCCAAGCCCTTGGTTTCCTCATACACCTGCACCACGGCGTGATCGTCGGCAAGGCGTACCACTTCGCCCTGCAAACCTCCATGCCCGACTTTAAGCCGGTCGTAGAGCTTGATATCCGTCAGGTTCACCGTGACGGTGGGGCCTGTTATGCCGATGATGCGCCCGGTCATATCTCCAACCTCACATGGTAGCCGATAGCCTTCTTAATGAGCTGCATGGCATAATCCTCGTGCACAATTTCCTCCGCTGCCGGTGCGGGCAGGACCAGCAGGAGGCCGCGCCACTCTTTCCCCAAAATATGCAGGTCTTCCGCGCCGGTTTGGGCAAGCAGCCTTTCGTCCACCGCGATGATGCCCACCTGCTCTTCTTTCATCAGCCCCCGGACAGTTTGGGCAAGCTCGGCCGGAGAGCAGACCAGCTCACGGATCCCGGCCAGATTGAAGCCGAGGCGCACATCCTCGGGTATGACAAAGACCATGTGCATCACTGGACCACCTTTGCCGCAAGCATCTCTGCGCCGACCAGTCGACCATGCAGGAGCAGCCCCATGTTTCCGGCATGAATATCCTGCTGCCAAAGAAAGTGGATGATTCTTTCCACGGTTCCGTTGCGGGCCTGCCGATGCAAAAGAAGGCTTTGGCGGCGCAGCAGAAAATCTTCCAGCCCCGAGAGCTCTTTCGCTCCCTGCGGCAGTCCGCTCTCCCAATGGAGTCGGGTAAGTAAGCGGTCTGCCCGCTCAGGCTCCGCCCAAGCCTTTTCCCAGTTCAGGGCCAGATGGCCGCCGGGCAGAAAAAACGGTTGATCCTTCCAGTGACTGGCCTTGGCAAAGGCAAGAATATTGCGCTGGTCTGCGACACCCTTAAAAAAGGAGCGCACCACCGCGTTTGCGGCGGTAAGGCCGATGTGTTCAAAAAAAAGTTGATACAGCCGTTTTTCAAAATCCGGAAGTCCATTTTTCGAGTAACGGGCGGCAATGCCTGAAAAAGCCGGGTCAAGGCGGGAGCAGAGAATTGTGTCCAGTCTCGCCGCCAAAGGTTCCGCCTCGGTTTCTTCCCGCAGCGCCTGTTGCAATTCCGGGCAGAGCAGCGAGTGGCTCAGCAAGGAATGGAGCAATGCGTCCGACGCATGTGCCTGACGAATCCGCAGCCAGTTGATCAGAGTTTTCAGTTCGGAAAAAAGAAAAACCGGACCAAGGTCTTGCCGCAATCGGCTGTGCAACTGGCGGTACAGCCAGAAGCGCGTTGCCAGCAGTTCTCCGGTTATTTCCTGATCCGTAGCCCAGGCCACCGGTTTTTTTCCGGCAAGGCAATCCTGCACCCCTGTTGCTGCGGCACCATTTCTTGCGAGAAGGCGCGGGACAAGATATTCGGCGGGAAATTCCGACTGCGGCAGGTCACGAAGCAACATTCGCCTTCTCCTTCCGCAGGGTACGGAGAAATTCCGGCAGGATACGGGGCCAGCTCCGCTCAAGACGTTTTTCCAGGGTATTGATCACCATGATTCTGCCATCCGCGGATTCGGCGACAAGACCGCCGGAGATGGTGTCGTCTCCTTCAATCTCTGTCTCTGGAAAAAGCGTGCGGGCAAGACCCACCTCGCTTTCGTGCACGCGCAGCTTCTGCCATTTTGCCTGCGGCAGTTCCTTGGCACAGGTTTCCAGCAGCCTGCTTCCGCATTGCTCACGTAACAAGGGAAGCTCTTTTTTTGCCAGTTCGTACAACCGATCGGCAAGTTGCGTTTCCGCTTCGGACTGGCGCAGCCACGCCTTCTCTTCCGCCTCCGTCATCAGGCCTCGGCCATGTTCCATGAGGGACTGCTGTCCCTGGAGTTGGCAGCGCTTTCTTTCCTCCGCCAGGGCGGCTTCCTTCTCTTCGCGGAATCCTTGCACCTCGGCTTCCGCCTGGAGCCGGATGGCGCGGATTTTTTCTTTTCCCACCGCGCGCAAATGATCAAAAAGCGTATTCATGCTTCAGACCTATTTCAAGAGAATCATGGCCGCGATGACAAAACCGAGAATCACCATGGTTTCCGGGATCGCCACCAGAATGATGATTGTTGCGGTCAGGGCCGGCTTTTCAGCAAGGGCTCCGGCCCCGGCCGCGCCTATCTTGGCTTGGGCCCAGGCTGTGGCCAGGGCGCTTAAGCCCAAAGCCAGGGCGGCTGCAAAGGCCATCAAGATTTTTTCCAGACCGATTACTCCATCCATATGCTCCTCCTTTTTTGCATTATATTCCCCCTCCCTTGAGGGGAGGGGACGGGGGGTGGGTGAAGTTGCCAACACCACCAAATTCGGCACGTTCCCCCTCACCCTATCCCTCTCCCTCAGGGGGAGAGGGGACTTTCTTGCTTGCTGCGTTTTTTAACTTTTCTTTTTACCCAAAGGAGCAAACGCTCGGCCGCCTCTTTCCGTGGTTTTGCTGAAAAATTCCACATAATGCAGCCGCAGGGCGTGAATGGTGGGGGCAAAGATTCCCAGCAACACGTTAAAGCCATGCAGCAGGATGCCGATCAAAACACCCAGCCAGATGCTGCCGGTCATTCCGGCAAGGTGGTTGGCAACATATGCGAGCAAGACCGAGGTAAGGCCGATGGCCATGATCCTGGCGTAGGAAATGATGTTGCCCAGGTGTTTCAGGGCCTCCAGCGGGGCAAGCAGTCCGCCGGTGAGGAAAAGCAGCAGGGCGATGATGAACAGCCCGGTGAGCAGGGGCTTTTGCAGCAGGCTTGAAAGGGGGAAGATATAGGTGGCAGCGAGCAGGGAGACAAAAAGAATAAAAAGAATACTGATGAATTTGAACAGCGCCTCTCTGGGTTCTCCCTTGCGCCGGGCGCTTAAGCCCCCGAGCAACAGGGCCAGGGAAATGTGGACAACTCCCGCGCCGATGGCAAAATAAAACATGGGCAGGATCGTCTCGTGCCGGTCGAGCAAAAGGGGCTTGAGCCCCACCAGAACCGTGCCCATGCTGCCGAGGAATTCCCCATACAGCAGCCCGAAAATCATGGCATACACACCGCAGACCACCATGATCTTTCCCGCATCGCTCACCGTTTTTCTTTTTCGGTAACGGAAGAGGAGAAAGAGCCCCAGGCAGGAGACAATAACCCCATAGCCCAGATCGCCTAGCATCATGCCGAAAAAAATCGGGAAAAAAATACCGATATAGGGAGTCAGGTCAAAAGAGCCGTACCCGGGCACGGGCAGAAGTCTGGAGAAAAGCTCAAAGGGCTTGAAGTAGGCGGGATTATGCAGAGCTGTGGGCACCCGGTCGAGCTCCTGCACCAAGATCTCTTTTTCCTCCACAGTCACCTTGCCGTTGAATTCAGCGGCCAATTCCCGGCTGAACCGTTCCACCTCTTCCTGCGGGATCCAGCCGAAGATAAAAAAGCACATCTTTGTCTGGTAGACTGAAGCGGTGGCATTGAGAAGGCTGAGCTGGGTCGTAAGCCAGCCGCGCACATGCGAATACACCCCTTGCCAGCGATGGGCAAAGGTTGCAAGCTCCGCCGTGATCTGTTGCTGCCGGTTATGTAATGCCGCCTGTTTTGCGGCAAGAGCAGCGATTTTTTCAGACATGGACAGACCGGCAAGCTCTGTCGGCAGCTGGTGTTCTGAGACCTGATCTTTACTTAATTTTTTCCGGATCAGGTCGGCAACATCGTGTTCCGCGCTGATGACCCCGAGCAACTCGGAGTGCGGTCCCTCCACCGTGTCAATGGCAACCGGTTTGCCGGTCTCCTGCTGCAGATGCTGCTGAAGCTCAGCCAGCGCCTTGGGGTCACGGATGGAGATGCCGATGTAATCAAGGATCGGGGTGTCGGTGTTTTTCGGGAACAGCGGGGAGATTGCGTCGAGAAACAGCCGGGAGGATTCAAGCGCCGTCAGAGCCGGGCCGATTTGCTTTTGCTCCTGATCAAGGGTGCGCAAACTTTCCAGATGCTTGTCGATCACCTCTGATAAAAACTGGGCGATGGCGCCGTTGTCGAGAAAATACTCCCGATTCACTCCGGGGGGAAGATACGCCAGCAGGGTATCGATCTTTTGCAGCAGGTTTTCGTACAAGAATCGTTGGCCCAGGGATTCCCGGTCCAGGGCGACGCTCTGCAGCACCGTCTCAAGTTCCTTGAGCTGGCCCGGCTTGCTCTCCTGGTCTATCTGCAAAATGCCCAGATGCTCTACGTGTGCGAGAACATCCAGAAGCAGCTCCCTGGGGCCGATTACG
>JAHJTI010000109.1 GCA_018829945.1 Pseudomonadota bacterium
GAAAAACACCCTTCGACAGGCTCAGGGCGAACGGAATGGGCTTGACGATGAACCTCTTGAGACACAATGTGCCTGCTGTCATCGGGGTGACAAAAAACGACTTCAGTGTTCATTTTGCAAGAAGCTTTGATATCAAGACAACAACCGTTCACCCTGAGCCTGTCGAAGGGTATTTTCTAAATGTACGATAAAAACCGGGGCCAAGTCTTTTTAACAATGCGAAAAACTGGATTCCGGCTTTCGCCGGAATGCCGAACTGACTTTTTTCACTTTTAACTCTTCATTTTTCACTACCTAAAAGGAGCAGTCCTATGGAATCCATGGGAGGACTCAAGCGCACTCACCACTGTAATGCCCTGACCCAAGCCGATGTCGGCAAAGAGATCGTTCTGATGGGTTGGGTGCTGCGGCGCCGCGACCATGGCGGGGTTATTTTCATCGACCTGCGGGACCGCTGGGGACTCACCCAGGTGGTGTTCAACCCCGAGATCAATGCCGAGGTGCATGCCAAGGCTCACGGCATTCGAAGCGAGTGGGTTTTGTCCATCCAGGGTGTTGTCGAAGCGCGGCCCGACGGAATGCGCAACCCCAAGCTGCCCACCGGCGAGATCGAGGTGCGGGTTACGGACCTGCGCATCCTCAACCAGAGCAAGACCCCGCCATTCCCGCTGGACGAAGAAACCGAGATTTCCGAAACTCTGCGCCTCAAGTACCGCTATATCGACCTGCGGCGTCCCCGCATGGCCGAGGGACTCATCATGCGGCACAAGGCGTCCCAGGCCATCAGAACCTATCTTAACAACGAAAACTTTCTTGAGATCGAAACCCCGGTGCTGACCCGCTCCACTCCAGAGGGAGCCAGGGATTATCTGGTGCCGAGCCGGGTCAACCAGGGGAAATTTTTCGCCCTGCCCCAGTCGCCGCAGCTTTTCAAGCAGCTCCTGATGGTGGCCGGCATGGACCGCTATTACCAGATCGTTCGCTGCTTCCGCGACGAGGATCTGCGTGCCGACCGCCAGCCCGAGTTCACCCAAGTGGATATGGAGTTGTCCTTTGTCGAGGAGGAAGACATCTATGCGGTGGGCGAGGGATTGATGCAGCTTCTGTTCAAGGAAACCATCGGCTTGGAGCTGAACCTGCCCTTCCCGCGCATGACCTATGAAGAAGCCATGAACCGCTACGGCTGCGACAAGCCGGACACCCGCTTCGGCTTGGAGCTGATCAGCCTCACCGAGGAGGTGCGCAATTGCGGCTTTCAGGTGTTCCGCACCGTGGTTGAAAAGGGCGGCATGGTCAAGGCCATCAACGCCAAGGGGTGCGCCCACTTTTCCCGCAAGGATCTGGACGACCTCACCGCCTATGTGGCCAATTTCGGCGCCAAGGGGCTGGCCTGGGTCAAGGTCAAGCCCGACAGCGAATGGCAGTCGCCCATTGCCAAGTTCTTCTCCGACGAGGAACGGGCCGGCATGAGCACAACCCTGGGTGCTGAAACCGACGACCTGCTCTTTTTTGTCGCCGACCAGCCCAATGTGGTGCATCAGGCCTTGTCCGAGCTGCGGCTTGAACTGGGACGCCGACTGAATATGATCGACAAGAAGCAGTTCAACTTCCTCTGGGTCTGCGACTTTCCGCTCCTTGAGTACGATCATGACCAGAAGCGGCATATGGCCGTGCATCATCCCTTTACCGCGCCCAACGAGGAAGACATCCCCCTTATGGACACCGACCCGGGCAAGATGCGGAGCCGGGCCTACGATCTGGTCTTAAACGGCACCGAGATCGGCGGCGGCTCCATCCGTATCCACCAAAAAGAGATGCAGGAGCGTGTTTTCGCGGCACTGGGAATTTCGGAAGAGGAAGTTGCCGACAAGTTCGACTTTCTGGTCAAAGCGCTGGAACTTGGCGCACCGCCCCATGGCGGCATGGCCTTTGGTCTGGACCGCCTGATGATGATTCTACTGGGCCGCGATAGTATCCGCGAGGTTATCGCCTTCCCAAAAACCCAAAAAGCGACCTGTCCGCTCACCGAAGCCCCGGCTGCAGTGGCGAGAAAGCAGCTGACCGAACTGGGCTTGCGGCCTGATTGGAAAGAATAAGAAAAGGAAGCTATAACGTGATGGATTTGTAACAACGACCCTTCGACAGGCTCAGGGTGAACGGATAATGTCTTAATTCAATGATATTCCGTTCGTACTGAGCCCTTCGACCAGGCTCCGAAGAGCCCTGTCGAAGCACCTCATAATTTTTTCACTTTTCATTTTTAACTCTTCACTTTTCACTCAAAATATCCGCCACCATCTCCCGGATCTGCGGCTCCTGATCATCGGCCAGGGGCTGTATGTGGGCCAACGCCTCGGGGGTGTTGATGATGCTCAGAAGGTTTACGGCCTCGCCACGCATCCACGGGGTTTCCTCGGCAAGGATCGGGAGCAGGGATGGAATGGCCAGCGCCACTTCCTGTGGCCGCAAAGCCTTCATCTCTTCAAACAGCACCGCCATTCCCATACGCACCATAAAGCGTTCGTCTCGCAACAAATCCCCGCTGAGTGCGTAGAGCGCGGTATCCTGCTTGAACATGGCCATAATGTTCTCCACATGGCCCATCTCGAGAAAATCGGCGATAACGGTGATCAGTTCCGCACGTTCTTTTTCTTGCATGATTATTCCTTTGGGGTCGCAGATTCGAGGCTTGGATATGCAGGGGACAGATGCAAGCGGAAAAACCTTAAAACAGCGATCCTTCGACAGGCTCAGGATGAACGGAAGTGACTTGATTCATTGAAATTCCGTGCGTACTGAACCCTGCACCCAAGCTCATGAGAGCCTTGTCAAATCATATACAGATATTCCGTTCATGCGGAACCCTTCGACAAGCTCAGGGTGAACGGACAGTATTTTCATCAATTATTATTCCGTTCGTGCTGAGCCTGTCGAAGCACTTACTTGAAACAATTCCGATTCATTGAAGATACACCAAACGGTAAACTTAAACTTATTCCTTGTGCGTCTCGGGGATCAGTTCCTTGAAATGAACCACGGAGGAGAAGTTCTCTGACCGGACAACCGGCTTGCGGCTGCTTGGGCGGGCAACAAAAATGAGAAAGCCCATTCCGTAGGTCCGGGCGGAAACCAGTACCTTTTCGGTATCGTCGGCCAGCATGGTTCGCACTTTGTCATAGCCGAGCATCGCTTCCAATCCCTGCCAGAAGACCGGGTCCTCCTTGGCCATCCCGACCTCCTCCGCGCAGACGATCCTGTCAAAATAGCCGGCCAGCGCGGTTTTTTCCATCTTGATGGCCAGGGTCTTGCTGTGAGCGTTGGTCACCAGATAGATTTTCTTGCCGGTCTGACGACAGAACTTGAGAAAGGCAACCACGTGGGGATGCACCCCGATGAGATGGTTGATCTTCATCTTGAGGGCCGGGATATCAAGCCCCAGCTCGTTGGACCAGAAATCCAGATCGGTCCAGGCAAGAGTACCTTCCCGCCCCTTATACCGGGCCAGCAACTGCTGACGTGCCTCATCGATGGAGAGATCATGCACCAGGGAATAATGTTCCGGCACATAATGTTCCCAGAAATAATCGTCAAAATGCCGGTCCAGCAGGGTACCGTCCATGTCCAGCAGGACCGTGTCTATCGCCTGCCAGTCCAGCAGCGGTGTTTCATTCATAAGCATCTAAGTGGAACAGCAGCACCACCCTTCGACAGGCTCAGGGCGAACGACTGATTAAAGGATTTTCCGTTCGTCCTGAGCCTGTCGAAGGGTAAGCGACTGATTAAAGTATTTTCCGTTCGCCCTGAGCCTGTCGAAGGGCAAGCGACTGATTAAAGTATTTTCCGTTCGCCCTAAGCCTGTCGAAGGGTAAGCGAACCGTGTTCAATTCTTACTTTTCCATATCCCGAGAAAGAGCTTCACTCTCCATTTCCCAAAAAAGAAATGACGATAAATCGGCGACCGCTTGCCTTTTCCAGGGCCGTCCTTCTCAACGTTTCATATCTGGTAACTGCCCAGCAGCGCCACAGATGCTAGGAAGAGGCCTGCGAAGTGTGCTATCGCACATGAGCAGGCCGATGACAAAGCAGATGCGGTGTTGCTGAACAGTTACCCTATTTGTCAAGATCACGGTGGAATAGCTTCACCGGCCATTTCCCCCCGGCCAGATGTCGATGGAGTTCCTCGGCCACCGCCACCGAGCGATGTTTTCCGCCGGTGCAGCCAACCGCGATGGTAAGGTACGCCTTGCCCGCCTGTTCAAATTCGGGGAGCAGAAAATCAAGCAGCGCATGCAGGTGATCAAGAAATTGGCGGCCGCTTGGATTTTCCAGAGCATGGGCGACCACCGCTCCGTCCAGCCCGGTTTTCTCCTTAAGCTCCGCCACATAATAGGGGTTCGGCAAAAACCGGGCATCAAAAAGAAGGTCGGCCTCGCTTGGCAACCCGTGCTTATGGCCAAAGGAAAGGATATTGACCCGCATGTCGGCAACCGGGGAAGCATCGTGCAACAAAAGCTTATGACGAAGCTCGGTGGGAGTAAGACTGCTGGTGTCAATCACCCGGTCAGCCATGTCCCGAAGCCCGGCCAGCCGCGTCTTCTCCGAGGAGATGCCGTCCTGGACCAGGCCGACCTGGGCCAGGGGATGGGCGCGCCGCAACTGACTGTATCTGCGGAGCAGAACCGTGTCGTTTGCCTCAAGAAAAATAATCTGCGCCAACGTGGCCCGGGATTTCACCTCGCTCAGAACTCCGGCAAGAGCAGAGGCAAGCTCGGCATCCCTGGCATCCATGACCAGGGCAAGACGATGGGGGCCTTCCGCTCTGCAGGACATGCCATCGAGCAAGGGGAGGAGCAGGAAAACAGGAAGATTATCGATGCAGAGGAACCCGGCATCCTCAAAAACATTGAGGGCCGTGGACTTGCCGGCACCGGAAAGGCCGGTGATGATGGTGAGGGTCAGTGGCGAAACGATGGTTGCATGCATGGCGTTATAATGCGGCTCGGGAAAACAGGGCCCGGGTCAGCTCAGCTTGGGTTTTTTCCGGAATTTTGAAGGGAGAATGCCCATCTGCTCACGGTATTTGGCCACGGTGCGCCGCGCCAGCTTGATATCTTCCTTGGCAAAAATCTCGGCAATGGCATTGTCGCTTAAGGGATCTTGATGATCCTCGCCACCAATGATAGCACGGAGCCGCTCCTTGATGCTTTCCGAGGCCATGGCATCCCCGCCGTCATGGCGACTGATGGAGGAATTGAAAAAATACTTCAATTCAAAAGTGCCCTGGGGGGTGTGCACGTACTTGTTGCTCGTCACCCGACTGATCGTGGATTCGTGCATGCTCAGATCCTCCGCAACGTCACGGAGAACCAGAGGCTTAAGAAAAGCGACCCCTTTCTCAAAAAAATCGTACTGAAACTTCAACAGCGATTCGACCACACGATAAATGGTGCGTTGCCGTTGATGGATGCTTTTTATCAGCCACAGTGCCGATTTAAGCTTGTCCTGCACATAATTCTTGGTTTCAGCCGGAGCGCCGGAATCCTTTTTCAGGATATCCTTGTAATAATTGCTGACCTTGAGGCGGGGCAGTCCTTCATCGTTTAAAAGGATGACATATTCCCCGCTGATCTTATGCACATAGACATCCGGGATGATGTACTGCGGCTCTTCCTCGGAATAAATCCTGCCCGGATGCGGATCGAGCTCGGTGATCACCTTGATCGCGCTCAGAATTTCTTCGATAGGCCGACCCGTGCCCCTGGCAATGGCGCCAAAATTCCTGTTTTCCAGGGTATGGAGATGTTCCCGGACTATTGTTGCGGCCAGGGAATCCCCAAGCCCCAATCGATCAAGCTGCAGCAACAGACAATCCTTGAGATCCTTGGCCCCGATCCCGGCCGGATCCATCTGCTGGACAATTTTAATCATCTGCAGGGCCATCTCCGGATCGCAGCCCGTGCCTTCAACGATTTCCGCCTCCGTCACCACCAAAAACCCGTCCCGGTTGAGATTGCCGATGATAAAATGCCCGATCTCCTTTTCTTCTTCGGTGAGATGGGAGAGGGTCAACTGCCAGGAAAGATGGGAGTGAAGATCCGGTTTGGCGGTGAGGATGTCCAGGCGGGAGGGCAGGTCGTTATCATCCTTGCCCCGGGCGGAAAAGCCGCTTTCGTATTCGTTGCTGTAATTCTCCCAGTCAATTTCCCTGAGAGAGGAATCACTTTCCATCTGGACTTCGGTGGTTTTCTCCGGCTCAGGGGGAGGAACATCCATCTCATCGGGACCGTTGCCCTCCCGTTCCGTTTCGTTTTCGTTCTGATCCGGGCTGTCTGTGGCCTCTTCCAGCACAGGATTGATCTCGATTTCCTGCTGGATAGCCTCGGCAAGCTCAAGCCGGGAAAGCTGGAGCAATTTGATGGCCTGCTGCAACTGGGGGGTCATTACCAGTTGCTGGCTGAGTTTCAGTTGCTGTCTCAGTTCAAGAGCCATGTCTGCCGAATTCCTTTACCGTAACAAAAAAAAAAGCTGAGGCCGTCGCGGGATTGCGAGGCTCTTATTAAGAGTATACTCCATGACGGCAAGGTTTTTGCAAGAAGATTTTGGAAACCGTTGGGAAACATTGTTGCTTTGTTCCGCGTAACGGCTAGAGGGTAAAATTTTCACCGAGGTACATCCGGCGGGCTTCCTCGCTGCCCACAATCTCTTCGGCGTCGCCATGGATGAGAATCTTCCCCTGGCTGACGATATAGGCCTGATCACACACGGAAAGAGTTTCCCGGACATTGTGATCGGATATGAGCACTCCCAGGCCGCGGTTTTTCAGGTTGCCGATGATCAGCTGGAGGTCAGCAACCGACAAAAAATCAATTCCAACAAAAAACTCATCCAACAAAATA
>JAHJTI010000110.1 GCA_018829945.1 Pseudomonadota bacterium
CTTGGCCAGAAAACGGCGGAGAAAGATGGCCTGATTGGCCGGGGAAGCCACTGCCAATTGCCGGGTTCTGCCGTTGCTGGGCCAGCCCACCTCGCCGATCAGCACCTGTTTGTCCGGGAACTTTTGTTTCAGCATATTCATATGCGTGACAATGTATTCGATGGACTCGGCCATTTCTATGCCTTCCCAATAGGGCAGCATGTGGGTGGCGACGAAATCGACGTGTTCGCTGAGTTCAGGATACTTCATCCAGATATGCCACGGCTCTGCCGTGCTCACCGGAACCCCGACCACATTGCGTACCCGGTCAATGTAGGCGATGAGTTGTTCCGGGGTCAGATCGCCCCGAAGCAGCGCTTCGTTGCCGATTATGATTCGAATCACGTTCTGGTAGTTTTCCTGGGCGACTCTGATGGCGGACTCGATCTCCATCTCGTTTCTTTCAAGATCGCTGCTCAGCCATGCGCCGAGGGTTACATTGATTCCGTGTTTCCTGGCCAGCCGGGGAATCTCCGCCAAAGAGCCTTCCAGCGTATAGGTTCTGACCGCGTGGGTTCTCTTGGCCAGCAAGGCCAGATCTTCGTCGATCTCCTCCTCGCTGGGCAATACGTGATCTATGGCGCTTTGCCACTCGCGGAATGGCGAAAAGGAAAAACCCTGGATGCGGTTCGGCCAGCGGGGCTCCTGTTCCGGTTGGTTGACAAAGGCCCAGATGCTGCTGGAAATAACGGCGATTGCGATGGCAATGAGGATGTTTGCCCTGGTCATATGGCTCTCTTGTTCGTGAAACGTTTGTGTAAATGCACAGACTGCGGGCTGGAAGAAAACAGCAGCGACGGGTTTTCTCGATGCTTGGCGTCTTGTCTGGTCTGTGAAAAGATGTGCAGGGGATAAACCTATTTTCTGAATACGCTTCCGGGGGATCGAGTTAAAAATTATCCCATGAATACTAAACGTTATACGTCCGAAGGGTGCTTCTTGTCAATCCTGTTCATGGGTGGCGCTGTTTTTTTCAACCGGTTGTTTTGGATTATCAGAGAAGAAGGGCGGTTATGAATTGGATATATAACCCCGGATTGTCTCGTAACGGCTCCTGAATATGGTATGATGCAAGGGTTTTCCCTTATGTTGCTGCCCCCGGAGATGTGGTCCATGTCCTTTCAAATTGAAACAACTTTTGCTCCTGCCGGAGACCAGCCGACAGCCATCGATCTATTGTGTCGCGGCCTGGCGGAAGGATTGTCGCACCAAGTGCTGCTCGGCGTGACCGGCTCGGGAAAAACCTTCACCATGGCGCAGGTCATCGCCCAAACAGACCGTCCGGCTCTGGTCATGGCCCCCAACAAGACCCTCGCGGCTCAGCTCTATTCCGAGTTCAAGGAACTGTTTCCCAATAACGCGGTGGAGTATTTTGTCAGCTACTACGATTACTATCAGCCCGAGGCCTACATCCCCCAGTCGGATACCTATATTGAAAAAGATTCCGCCATCAACGAAGCCATCGACAAGATGCGCCACTCCGCCACCAGAGCCTTGCTCACCCGGCGGGATGTGATCATCGTTGCCTCGGTTTCCTGCATTTACGGGCTGGGTTCTCCGGAAGAGTACCAGAATATGCATTTGTTCCTTAAGGAGGGAGAGGAGTATCCCCTTGAAGAGATGCGGCGCAGATTGGTGCACATGCTCTATGAGCGCAACGACCTTTCCTTTCACCGCGGCACTTTCCGGGTGCGGGGCGATGTTTTGGAGATTTTTCCTGCCTATGAGGAGGATCGCGCCGTCCGGGTGGAATTTTTCGGCGACACCATCGAGGCGATTAGTGTTATCGATCCCCTGCGCGGCAAAGCGCTGGAGCGGTTTTCCGAGATGACCGTTTTTCCGGGCAGCCACTTCGTGACTTCGAAAGACAGGTTGCAACGCGCCACAGCCACCATTAAGGAAGAGCTGAAGGTGCGGCTTGCTTTTTTTTATGAAAACAACAAACTGGTTGAAGCCCAACGTCTTGAGCAGCGCACCATGTTTGACCTGGAGATGCTCCAGGAGCTAGGGTATTGCCATGGCATCGAGAATTACAGCCGTCATTTTACCGGTCTGGCGCCGGGTGAGCCGCCACCGACCCTGTTGGACTATTTCCCTCCGGATTTCATCCTGTTTGCCGATGAATCCCATGTCACCATTCCTCAGGTGCGCGGCATGTACAGGGGGGATCGTTCCCGCAAGGAAACCCTGACCGAGTTTGGTTTCCGATTGCCCTCCGCCCTTGATAACCGGCCGTTGATGTTCGATGAATTTGCCGCCCGGATTCCCCAGGCTGTCTATGTTTCGGCGACGCCCGGAGATTTTGAACTTGAAATGGCGGCAGGAAGAGTAGTTGAGCAGTTGATCCGGCCCACCGGGCTTTTGGATCCGCCGATTCTGGTCCGGCCTGCAACCAACCAGGTGGATGATCTGCTGGAAGAGGTCCGGGTCCGGGAGGAGCGTGGGGAGAGGGTGCTTATCACCACCCTGACCAAACGGATGGCCGAGGATCTCACCGAATATTACGAAAAACTCGGGGTGCGGGTGCGCTATCTTCATTCCGACATCAAAACCATGGAGCGCATGGAGTTGATCCGCGGTTTGCGCCTCGGGGAGTTTCAGGTGCTGGTGGGCATCAATCTGCTTCGCGAGGGGCTTGATATTCCCGAGGTTTCACTGGTGGCGGTTCTGGATGCCGACAAGGAGGGGTTCCTGCGCAGTGCCCGTTCGCTCATCCAGACCTGCGGCCGGGCAGCGCGTAATGTGAAGGGACAGGTGATCCTTTACGGGGACAGAGTCACCGATTCCATGCGTCAGACCATTGAAGAGACAGAGCGGCGGCGCTCCATTCAGGCATCTTACAATGAAGTCCATTCCATTACTCCGGAGAGCGTGCAGTCGAGGATCAAGGATCTCATGGAGACGGTGTATGAAAAGGATTATGTTACCGTAGCGGTGGAGACCGGGGAGGGTGGGCAGGAATACGCATCGTTGGCTGAACTGCGCCGGGAGATGAAAGCGTTGGAGAAAGAGATGCTTGCCGCGGCAAGGGAGCTTGCTTTTGAGGATGCGGCTGCATTGCGCGACCAGCTCAAGAAATTGAAGGAAATGGAACTTGCATGGCTGTGAAAAAAGGTTTTGTCTATAGATTGTTGCTGGTTGTTGTTCCGTGGCTCTATTCCGGGTTGAGTTGGTTAATTTTTGCTACCTGCCGGGTTCGAGTGCATGGGCAAGAAAATCTGAACCGGTGCGAGGGCCAGAGCAAACCCTTTGTCGGAGTGTTCTGGCATTATAGCGTCTTTTCCGCGGTCGCCTTGATCCGTGGTCGGGGCCAGGGTTGGGGCGCCATGGTCAGCGCCAGTGAGGATGCCGAATTTGTCGCCCGGATTCTTGCCCGTCAAGGGGTTGAAACCGTGCGTGGTTCCCGGAACCGGGGGGGGATTTCCGCGCTTAAAGGGTTGATAGGCCTGATGCGCAAGGGCAACAATGCAGCCATCGTTGCCGACGGCTCCCAAGGGCCGGCAAAGGTCATGCAGGCCGGCGCAGTCCTGCTTGCGAGCAAAAGTGATGCCCCCATCCTGCCTCTGGTGGTGGCGGCGGATCGTTATTGGGTTTTTCGTAGCTGGGATCGCACCATGCTGCCGAAGCCGTTTTCCCGGCTCGATCTCTGGTATGGCGAACCCATGACCGTACCGGAAAAAGCCGGAGCGGAAGAAGTCGATCGGTGCAGGGTGGAGATGGAGCATCGGCTCAATGCCCTGTATGCCAAAGCTTGGGGTGAGTTTGGCAAAAAGAGCCACGACGGGGCCTAGTTGCTGTTTGTGCCGGTTGCCGCATGAAGAATAAAAAAAGGGGTGAGGACATGTGTCCTCACCCCTTTTTTTGAAAATAAAGTCCGTAAGGACTTGTTTTTCGTTTAGGCCAATTGTTTTAGAATAGCTTCGGTTACTGACTTGATGGATGTGGAGCCATCCACGGTGATCACCTTGGCGCCGCCAGCTTTCTTGAAGTAATTGACCGCAGCCATGGTACCGGTCTTGTCGTCATAATAGATGTCATGACGTTTGCCGATAGCTTCCTCGTCCTGATCATCGGCCCGGGCGCTCAAGTCGCCGCCGCAAACCCTGCAGACCAGTTTGCCGTCTTTTTCTACGGGCTTGATGGCCTCAAAGGCGATGTGATTGGGATGGTTGTTGTCGTTGGCACAGAGGCGACGACCCATGATTCGGTCTTTAGCGATCTGGCGATCAAGTAATATCTCTATTACATAATTCAAGGGCATGTTCGCTTCTTTCAGTGCCTTGTCAAGTGCCTCGGCCTGGGCGAGAGAGCGGGGGAA
>JAHJTI010000111.1 GCA_018829945.1 Pseudomonadota bacterium
AAAAGGAAACCCTGTGGCCCCTCTGAGCAAAACCTCGCCTCCCTCTTTCCCGCAAACCCCATGGGCACAACCATGGGAAAATATCATTAGCGAACTGCGGGTCTCGCCTGAGTCAGGCCTGACTGACCAAGAAATCCCGCAACGCCGGAAACTTTACGGCGCCAACCTGCTGCGCAAGACCAAGACCGCCAGTAGTTGGGATATCCTGGTCAATCAATTCAAAAACCTCATCGTCGTCTTTCTGCTGGCCGCAGCCCTGCTCTCCTTCGCCTTTGGCGAGCATGTGGAGGGCATTGCCATTGTCGTGGTCATCGTCATCAACGCCATGATCGGCTTTGTCACCGAGATCAAGGGGGTGCGGTCGGTGGAGGCGCTGCGCGAGCTTGGCAGGGTGCATTGCAGGGTGCGGCGCAACGGCGAGTCCCAGGAGATCTCAGCCGAACAACTGCTGCCCGGAGATATCGTTATCCTCGAAGGCGGCGACGTTATCACCGCGGACCTGCGGATCATCAACAGTTCCAAGCTGGAAGCGGACGAATCGGTGCTCACCGGCGAATCCCTGCCCGTAGCCAAAAACCCCCAGCCCCTTGCAAGTGACACCCCATTGGCCGAGCGGAGCAACATGCTCTTCAAGGGCACCGCCCTTACCCGCGGCTCCGGCGAGGGCGTGGTGGTCGGAACCGGCATGCACACCGAACTGGGCACCATTTCACGGCTGGTCGAGGCAACCGAGGACGACACCACTCCTCTGGAAAAACGGCTCAACCAACTGGGCCACTGGCTGGTCTGGGCCAGCCTGGGTATCGGTTTTTTCGTGGCTGTCTCCGGCATCCTCACCGGCAAGGACGTGTTTCTGATGATCGAAACCGCCATCGCCCTGGCCGTGGCCTCCATACCCGAGGGGCTGCCCATCGTGGCCACCATCGCTCTGGCCCGGGGCGTTTGGCGCATGGCCCGCAAAAATGCCCTGATCAAGGAACTTTCCGCCGTGGAAACCCTGGGCGCCACCAGCATCATCTGCACGGACAAGACCGGCACCCTCACCGAAAACAAGCTGACCCTCACCACTCTTTTACTGGCCGACGGCACAGTCACGGTGCCCCAGGACCCTTCCGCCCCGTTCCTTTTAGGCGACACCCCGCTTACGACCGAAACCCACCCCCAGCTTCGCACCGGACTGTTGATCGGAGCCTTGTGCAATAACGCCTCACTGAGCCGCAACAGTCAATCCGGCAAACCGGTGGGCGATCCTTTGGAGGTGGCGCTGCTGGAAGGAGCGGCCAAGGGTGGCTTGCACTTGCCCGATCTGTTGGCCCAGATGCCTGAAGCAAGGGAAGAAGCCTTTGACCCCACGGCCATGATGATGGCCACACTGCACCGCCAAGACGACGGATTTCTGGTGGCGGTAAAAGGCTCGCCGGAAGCGGTGCTTGAAGTGTGCAGCACGGTCATGGAGGATGGAAAAGCTGTACCGCTTACTGCCGCGGCCAGAGAGGAATGGCTGCGGAGCAACGAGTCACTCGCCACCCAAGGGCTCCGGGTGCTGGCCCTGGCCAGTGGGATAACGCACAATGTTGAAGCCAACCCCTATGAAAACCTGCAGCTCATCGGCTTGGCCGGATTTCTCGACCCGCCGCGCGCCGATGTCAAGGAAGCGCTCTCCCTCTGCCGCCAGGCCGGGATCAAGGTGGTGATGGTCACCGGGGATCAACCGGTCACCGCAAGAATCATCGGCAAGGCCGTGGGCTTGACCGACCAAGACGATGCCCCGGTCATGATCGGCAAGGAACTTAAGCACGTGCCCCATCTCACCGCAGCGGAAAAAAGCCGCATCCTGGCCACCCCGCTGTTTGCCAGAGTCAGCCCCCAGCAGAAGCTCGATCTCATCGAGGTGCACCAGCAGGCCGGAGCCATCGTCGCCATGACCGGCGACGGAGTCAACGACGCCCCTGCCCTCAAAAAAGCGGACATCGGCATCGCCATGGGAAAGAACGGCACCCAGGTCGCGCGGGAAGCCGCCGACATGATCCTTAAAGACGACACCTTTGCCACCATTGTCCACGCCATCGAGCAAGGCCGAATCATCTTCAACAATATCCGCAAATTCGTGCTCTACCTGCTCTCCTGCAATTTAAGCGAGATGTTCGCCGTCACCCTGGCCGCCATTTTCGTCCTGCCGCTGCCGATCTTGCCCCTGCAGATCCTTTTTCTCAACATCGTCACCGATGTTTTCCCTGCCCTGGCCCTGGCCGCAGGGGAAAGCAACCCCAACATCATGAGCAATCCGCCCCGCGACAAAAGCGAGCCCATCATGACCCGAAGCCATTGGTTCCTGGTTCTGACCTACGGGTTGATCATCGCCATGTCCGTGCTCGGCGCCCTGACCCTGGCCATACACTGGCTCGCCATGGACAACACCCAGGCAGTGACCGTCTCCTTTCTGACCCTGGCCTTCGCCCAGATCTGGCATGTCCTGAACATGCGCGACCACAACGCACCTTTTTTCAACAACGTCATCACCCGTAACCCTTTCATCTGGGGCGCGGCAGCGCTCTGCACCGCGTTGCTGGTCGCCACCATCTACCTCCCCGGTCTCTCGGATATTCTCAAGGTTTCCGATCCAGGACTCAAAGGCTGGGGACTGGTGCTGATGATGAGCGTGGTCCCTGTGGTGGTTGGGATGCCGATCTCCATGCTGTTGGCAAAAAGGCGTCCGGCAACAGTGAGGCTGCCGTAACCAACTGTCTTGAAAGAACAATTTTCTTGTATTGCTCCATATTGTCAGGTAGACAGATAACACTCCGACTATTTTTAGCCGGAATTATATAGCTAGCTATATAACATCCCCCTACGGGGTGGATATGTAGCTATTTAAGGAAAAAAATACGCAAAATCCTTACCTATTAGATCAATTTAAGGGTTAGGAATCAAGCGGAAAATTTGAACTCGAGCTAGCTCGATAATAAATATGTTAGATGAGCATATGAGCGACTCACCTAGATTTCGCATCTTCATCATTGGCGCTGGCTTTTCAGTCCATGCGGGCTTGCCCCTAGGAGAACAGTTGTTCGAACTTGTGCGGGAAGCAATTAACCGCAGGCATGGAGCAGATAACAAGCTAGAGGGTGATTTGGATTGGTACCTGAAATACAGGCAGCGTTGTGATGATGTATCCAGCGATGAGCCTGTAGATTATGAAAAATTCATGTCCTATTTAGACTTGGAGCACTACTTAGGGTTACGCGGTAGTGATACCTGGAGCGATGAAGGCAATGAATCTCAATTGCTGATCCGAAACGGAATACAGGAAGTCATTTACACAACTACTCCTGAAAATCCTACGGAAGAATGCATTAGGTTCTGTGAACAGCTGCTCCCCGAAGACATCATATTAACTTTCAACTACGATACTTTAGTCGAGGATACGCTTGACTTCTTAGGTAAGCCATACAGGCTTTTTCCAAATCGTCTCAAAGAAGTACGGACTTCATCTTCGGTAATTGATAGTGATGCTGAAGATGGTGAAATAATAATTAGTAAGCTGCATGGCTCCATCGATTGGTACGACAAGCTTCCATTTCTTAGAGATAGGGAACACGCAAGTCAGTATGAGCATCCTTGGGAATCCAGACATCCAGTATTTAAGGATGGATCAACAGTTTCAAGCACACAGCTAATAGAGGGGCCGTTCGATGACGAGGACTCCCTTCAGTATGTATACCGCGTAAACGATTTATCACAATTGACTGAATCTCAATTTTGGCAATGCTCACCGTTAATCCTATCGCCCTCAAGTTCCAAAATACTTTACGCTAACCCGCTCAAGTCACTTTGGAGGGGATTGCAACAGGCAGGTGGGTTAAACTTCGGGTTAGGTGTTGTTGGGTATTCAATGCCCCCATACGACGAGTATGCCCGTCAAGCTTTGTACCATCTGATGAGAAACTACACAGAGTATGAGTACGATCTGGAAATGATGGGGCTTACAAAGAGTCCAGCCAGAATTCTTGACTACTCTCCAAACGGTTCTTCGGATTGGATGATTCGTAAAAACTACTCCTTCATGAACTGGGGCAGAACTGAGCTAAATACAGCTGGAGTTAACGTGGAGAGTATCAATTGGCTTATGCGGTGAAAAATCATCTAACAATGCCATACACAAGGACGTCAAACTCTCCGCTTCGCTCCGAGTTTTCCGCCTGTGATGGCTGGCGTTAGGTGTACAAATGGATCTTCCTATTTTCATAAATGGACTACTACCAAATACACGAGATATACGCGAAGGCAAAGATGGAGGCTCACGGGTTTACATAAAAATTGAAAAAAATGGAGAAGAGCTATTTAGCAAAATCTTGACTTCTGATTCAGAGGGTAAGGTTGAGCTAACAATTCCTGACACATATGCAGGTGCAAACATTCTCTTACGTATCAGGCATCAATGGTACTTAGGCATTGAGGCAAATGATGTGATACCAGACTTTGGGTATTTCTATACCGCAAAAATACAACACGATTTTACTAATTGGTCTGACTCGCCGTCTCCTGACCCGGAGTGGAAATCTGAGGAAGAATATATACGAGCTTCTGCTGAGAAAAATTTAAAAGTTAGGCATTACAGGCATAAAAACTGGGCAATAAGAATCATCTATTATTCAGTTATGGTATTAGCACCTTTTGTTGGGCTAGTTATGGGCGGGCCAGGCGGAGTTACAATCGGTTTTGTCGTTGCGGGTATCCTTGAGTTGATATCGCCCTATTCAATAGGTATTAAAAAATTAAAACGGCGAAAATAACACATCTAACAATTCGCTCAAGCACGACGCGTGAGCACGCCAGTTTTAACGGCTTCGGCCAACTTAATACAACACGAACTTACTCAACCTCGGCAAGGCGCGCGTCTTAGCTTTGCGTTATGCCAGAAACAAGAACAACCACTTGCATGTCCAACCTAAGGTACGGTATAATGTACAAAACCCAATCAAAAGGTGGAAACTATGCAAAGATTACGGGTCGATCAGGATATTCGGTCAATGTCAGAATTCCGAACAGGAATTGCTTCATTCCTCAAACAGGTTCATGACACAAAAAGGCCATTAATTATCACTCAGCATGGCAAAAGTGCCGCTGTTCTTATGGATGCTGGCGAATACGATGCCATGCAGGAAAAAATTGAATTGCTAAGCGACATACACACCTCAATAAGCCAAATCGAAAATGGTGAAGGGGTAGCCCATAGTGATGCCATGGAAATGATCCTCAAAAGAGTGTCCAAATGAAAATTATTTGGTCTCCGTTAGCTATTGAACGGGCATCAGAAATCGCTGAATACATCGCTTTAGACAATCCAACTGCTGCAACAAAATGGGTTGAAAGAGTTTTTGAAAAAGTAAAAAACCTATCATCATTGCCAGAAGCCGGCAGGAAAGTATCCGAAGTAAACAGAAATGAAATCCGGGAATTAATTTTTGGGGATTACCGCATAATTTACCGAATTGAGAAATCAAACATCTCTATCCTTACTATCCGTCACAGCAAACAGATATTGCCGGTAGATGAAATTTTGGCATAACAATTCGCTCAAGCACGAAGCGCGAGCACGCCAGTTTTAACGGCTTCGGCCAACTTACTTACAACCCGAGCTTATCAACCTCGGATAGGCACGCGTCTTAGCTTTGCGTTCTACACATGAATAAAAAGATAATCAAGCCAACTCCCTTTGGGTCTGTTGGGGTCACCTGGACCGCAGTCAATCTGAAGCCAAAGATCGTCCGGGTCTTACTCTCAAAGCCCGGGTTATCCGCGGAAAATCAGGCGTCCAAGCTCTACCCGGATTCACGGGCATCCTCCTGTGCAGAGATCGAGGCTGTAGCTGCCGGAATCAAAGGATTGCTTGCAGGAGAGGCTATCGACTTCTCGCTTGATCTTGCGGACTTAACCTTGTGCGGTGAGTTTCAGCAGCGTGTTCTGCGTGCCGAGCACCGGATTCCCCGGGGATGCGTCAGCACCTATCAGCTCATCGCCGGACATCTGGAGA
>JAHJTI010000335.1 GCA_018829945.1 Pseudomonadota bacterium
AACACCTCAACCAGGCAATCTCTTTGGGGAAAAGGGAGGGATACCCCTTGAGCAGCATCTCTTCGCTGAAATTGATGAACGCTTTTTTCCCTTCGGTGATGGTGGCAATGCCGATCAGAAGAAAACTGTTGGTGATGACCTTTGAAGTGGCCTCTTCCCCGTTTTGCAAGGGGTCGAAGTAATTGGTCAGGCCGGAACGGAAAAGAAGCTCGTAGGCGAAAACTTCCTTGTTCCTTTTGAAGATAGGTTGTCGGGCAACGAAGATATTCGGTTCTGAGGCGTCCATGATTGTGATGATCTTCTCACAAACCGTCCATCAACGCAATTACCTTGTGACGTAATAAGGCATCCAGAACCTCGGCCATGGGCAACCCCACCACATTGGTATAGGAGCCGCTGATTTCCGAAACCAGGAAACACCCCTTCCCCTGAATCCCGTAAGCACCGGCCTTGTCCAGAGGCTCTCCGGTTCGGACATAAGCCCGGCACAGCTCCGGCGTGAGTGGCATGAACCGGACTTTGGTACAGACGGTTTTTGTACACAGTTCCCCTGTCGCCTGCCTGCAGAGAGAAAATCCGGTCCACACCTCATGCCAGCGGCCGGAAAGGAGCATGAGCATGGCACAGGCCTCGTCTTCATCGCCCGGCTTGCCTAGGATATCCCCATCCACCACAACCACGGTATCGGCGGCCAGCACCCAGGCATCTGGTTGATCAACAGCCTGACCCTTTTCCCGGGCCAGGCGAGCGACAAAATCAACAGGCTGCTCCCCGGCCTGCGAGGTTTCATCGATGTCCGTTACCAACACCTCAAAAACAAGTCCCAATTCGGCAAGGAAATCACGGCGACGGGGCGAACCCGAGGCCAGAATGAGTCGTTCTTGTGTTCGGAAGGCTTCCATGCGGGCTCAAGCTCGGATGGAATAGCCACCGTCCACGACGATGGTCTGACCCTGAATCATGGCGGCCAGATCACTGCATAAAAACAGGGCGACATTTGCCACATCCTCGGGGGTGGTAAGCCGCCCAAGGGGTGTTCGTTGCAGAGCGCCATCGAGAATCTGTTCCCGGTTGGGGAATTTTTTTAAGGCCTCGGTATCCACGGCACCGGCGCTGATGGTATTGACATTGATCCCCATGGGCCCTAACTCCACGGCCAGATGACGGACCAGCGACTCAAGCGCTGCCTTGGAAGCGCCCACCGCCGTGTAATTCTCCACGGCCCGAACCGCGCCCATACTGGAAACCGCCATGATTCTGGCACCCTTGCTCATGAGCGGCGCGGCCTGCTGGGTAAGGGAAAGCAGGGCGCGCGCGTTGATCTCCATGGCCCAGTTCCAGTGCCGACTGCTCAACTCAAGCGCGGGCTTCAGGACGCCGGAGGCTGCGTTGCTGATAAGAAAATCAAGATGGCCGAACTCGCTTTTGATCAAGGCGAACATCCCCTTGAGATCATCGTCGTTGGCCACGTTGGCCTTGACCACCAAACACCGTGCCCCTTTCTCCTCGATAAGACGAGCAGTGGCTTCCGCATCCTGCCGATGGCGCACATAGTTCACCACCAGATCAACCCCGTTTTCCGCCAGCCTCAAGGCGATCGCTTTACCGATCCCCCGTGAACTGCCGGTTACCAAGCCCACTTTTCCCTGCAGATTGTACATAACCCCTGCTCCTCTCTATAAATATGGCTGCCCCTGTAAAGGGTTTAGTCAGTATCAACGTGCTGCCCACGATAAAATTTTCAGACAGGAAAGTAAAGAAGACTTTCCCGCAGCATCGCCATCCTCCCGCCATCTTTCAGTTGGAGATGATTCTTTTCATGGCACCCAATACCAGACGCCAGGGATGGAAACTCACCGGCCTCATTCGGGAAGGGGGACGGAATCCCTGCACCTCTACATCCTCCGGACGGGCTAGAGGAAATGACAAGTCAGCGAACTTACTTCCGGCGATATTGCGGCGATAACATTCCCGCCAAACAGGACTTGCATCTGGGGAAAGGCCAAGCACGGCGAGCAGAGCCGAATCCACAGCCACAGGGTTTACCCCTCCCGCCAACACATGCAAATCAAAGGGCCGGCCACCCACCGGGCCGTCCTCATGCATGGCCATCACCCCGTCTGCCAAGGTAATCCCGGCGGGCATCACATCAAGGAGATCGACCAGCATACCCTCGAATCGGTTGTCGATATCTCCATACCGGGCATGGAGCCAGGGCTTGCGAAACCCGACCACCGTTCCGAAATAATTCTTTACAGCCAAAGTCACATATAACTGCCCGTGCGCCTTGATCTTCGGCAGATTGACCAGAAAATCGCACTCGCTTACCGCCCGTGCCACTCCAACGGACAACCCGGAGGCGAGACGAATAGGCTGCACCGCGTCAAAATTAATCATGGTCACCGGCAAACCTTTAAGAGCCGAGCGTATCCCGCAGGCGGCCATGACGCTCAAGGCCGATCCGAAAGCCGGAGAATCGCCGACCCGCACCGAGGCTCCCTGATCGACACACCACTCCGCCACGGCCGCAACAACCTCCGGGTGGGTGCAGGCCAAGCTTTTATTCCGCACAGCAGAGACAAGATTCGGCTTGAGCAGCACCCTGCTCCCTGCGGAAACCCTGAAATCAAGGGCACCGCACAACGCCTGCACCTTCTCTTTCAACAACTTGCGGTCATACCGGCGGCAGGCCGTAAGGCCAACCTCACATGCGCAGAGTTCCATGTTCCCTCCTGCCCGTGACCCCACATGGTCTCGCAAGCCACCGGCATAATGGCCATTGCTTTTGCAGAACACATCCCTCTATCCCTTGCCAATCATACATTCCCGGCATTCCTCGATATTTTTTTGACGGTCCGCCCGCATGAAGTCAAAATTATGACAAAAGATTTACATGCAGTCACCCCAAAAAAGGGGAGCCTTCCCTGGCTATTATCCAGAAATACATTGAATTACCGATAATTTACATATACTGTTATACACAGTAAAAGCCTCGCGGCACAATGCTTGCTTTACAATCAAACCCAAAAGAGAAGAGGCCGGATTTTTTCGACCTTCCTTTTTCCTTGAGGAGACACAACCATGGCTGCGGAAAAAGACACAGAGGCAACAGAACAGGAGCCTAAAAAGAAATCCAAGATGGGTTTTTTCATCATCCTTGGCGTAGGTATTCTCGTACTCGGCGGAGGTGGTTTTTTCGCCTACACCAAATTCCTCGGCCAAAAACCGGCGGTAGAAGATGTTGCCAGCCAGGAAGTAAAAAAAGAACCCGAGGCGGTGATCGGGGAAATGCTGGTCATGGACCCATTTGTTGTCAATCTGGCTGATCCGAAAGGCAAACGCTACCTCAAGGTAAAAATCGAGCTTGAGCTTGAAAGCAAGGAGGCCGTGGACAAGGCCACCAAAGCCGCACCCAAGCTGCGCGACATGGTCATCATGATGCTTACCAGCCTTGGTTTTGAAGAAGTCATGACCCCGGAGGGTAAGATCCGGGTCCGGGATGAGTTGCTTGAGCGTTTCAACGAGATCATGCGCCCCGACCATATCAAGAATATTTATTTTACGGAATTTGTCGTGCAGTAGCCTCAGGCTTCTGCATCTAACGCAAAAACAGCCCACGACACCCAGCCAAACGCTATGGAACAGATTCTCAGCCAGGACGAGGTCGACGCGCTACTCAAGGGAATTTCCGGCGGCGAGATAGAAGAGCCGGAAGAACCCATAGATGCGGATGCCCTTGGCTATCAGGCCTATGATTTTACCCGGCAGGAAAGGATTGTTCAGGTCAAGATGCCGGCCATGGAAGCAATTTCCGATGGTTTCATGCGTGCGGTTCGCACCTCGCTTTCCACCACCCTGCGTCGGATTATCGACCTGACTTCCGCTCCCATCGAACTGGAGCGCTTCGGGGCCTTTGTCCGCACCCTGCCTGTGCCAAGCAGTCTGCAGATTTTCCGGATGGCACCCTTTCGTGGCCATGCCCTCATTGTCCTTGAGCCCAAGCTGGTCTTTACCCTGGTTGAAAACTTTCTGGGCGGCACCGGCACACGAAACATCCGTATTGAAGGCCGCGACTTCACGGCCATCGAACAACGGCTCATCCGTCGGGTGGTGAATCTCCTGCTCAACGACCTGGAAAAAGCCTGGTATTCCCTGCAGCCCCTCAAGGTTCAGTACATCAGGAGCGAGATCAACCCGCAGTTCGCCAAAATCTGCCAGCCCGAAGACGTGGTGATCATCAGCCGCTACGACGTTGATATGGACCGAGCCGTCGGCAGCATAACGGTGTGCATTCCCATGAGCAATCTGGAATCGGTCAAAGCCAAGTTGCTGACGACCTTTCAACGGGAGCAGAGCGACGAGGATATCAGCATCAAGCGGGTTCTCACTGAAAACGTCAAGAATATCCCGGTAGATTTCGTCGTGAACCTGGGACGCGCCACTATTTCGGCAGGCGATGTCATGGAATTGGTGGTGGGCGACATCATTCAACTGGAACGCCGCACCGACGATCTCCTTCCCGCCTATGTCGCCGGGGAACGAAAATACATGGGAACCCCTGGTGTACATCGGGGCAGCAATGCACTCCTCATCAAGAAAAAGGTTCTTGATCCAAACAGGGAGTAGACCGTTACAGCACAATAATGTCCCGCTCAGCACGACACGAGCGACATCTTTATGAACAGCGCCCAGACATCGGCGCAAGGACCCGCAAACGAAATTACCGTAAAGCAGAGGGTGTTTTGTAGCGAGTCCTAAACAGCACACGATTTTCTCTGCAAATGCCGCATGGCATAAGCGCTGGAGAAAATCACCGAAAAAGGAGAACGACCATGGCTGACGATCCTTTGGACGACGCCGGCACAAAGAGTGAAACAGAGGGCGCCGGAGATGACTGGGCAGCCGCCTTGAGCGAGCATGAAGGTTCCGATGGAGCGCAGGCCCCTGCGTTTGCCGAATTGGGCGGCAGTGTGACCGCAGCCCCGGCCGGCAGCCAGAATCTTGATTTTCTGCTGGATATCCCCCTGAACGTCACCGTGGAATTGGGACGGACCAGCATGATCATCAACAAGATGCTGCAACTGACCCAAGGGTCGGTGGTCGAACTCGACAAAGCCGCCGGCGAACCGGTGGAAATCTTTGTCAACGACAAGCTGCTGGGCAAGGGCGAAGTGATCGTGGTCAACGAACGATTTGGTGTGCGGATCACGGAAATCATCAGCCAAGCGGACCGAATCAAAAACATCGGTTGAACATAAAAGCCTTCCGGACGACACCCGTGGGCAAGGGTGTGGACAAAACGATTATGAATATCCGGCAACCATCATCCACACAAGCTCCTTCCTGTGGCAAAACGCTGATCGCCTTAGGGGTAAGCCTGTTGTTTTACCTCTCTTGCCCGCTCATTCTTTTTGCCGCTGAACAGTTCGGAGGTGGAACCGGCGCGGGGGTACCCTCGATCCCCGCCGGCCTCACCGGCAATCAGGAGACCCTCTCCCTGACCACGACCATCTTCAAAACCCTTGGCTCACTCATCATTGTGGTGGGCCTCATGCTCATCCTGCTGCTCTGGATCAGAAAAATGGGGTTTGCCGGAACCAGTTCCGGACAGACAAACCTGATCACTGTTATCGACAGCCAGATGCTGGCCCCCAAAAAACAGGTGAGCGTTCTGGAAGTAGCCGGGACATATCTGGTGGTCGGGCTCAGCGAGCAGCAGATTACCCTGCTCACCACCCTTGACGCCAACGACGCCCTCAAAAACGCCACACATTCCCGAAAAACTTTCACCCCACTGCCACCCTCTTTTGCTTCCTTACTCAGCAAGGCTGCGCAAGGCATATCCAGCGTGAAACAAAAAAAAGAAGGATCTGCCAATGCGGAATAAGCCTTTTCCATCCTGGCCCATTCTCATCGGCCTGCTCGCAGGAATAATCCTCCTCTGGCCCGACGAAAGCAACGCCGTGACCCTGCCCACCCTGCAGATCGGCCTGGGAGAAGCCCAGAACCCCAAACAGGTTTCCGTCCTCATCGAGATCCTGTTGCTG
>JAHJTI010000112.1 GCA_018829945.1 Pseudomonadota bacterium
CCCTTTCCGAATACCTTGATGGATCTTGAGGCCAGGTCGATATCTGCAGCCGTGAGATGGAACGCCTCATTTTTCCGCAGGCCGCACATCGCCATGAGGGCGACCATGGCCCGCAGATCACCGTCCAGGTTTGCCAGGATTGCTGCCACCTCGGATAAAGCCAAAACGTGCATCATGGCCGGCTTGGTTTCCTTTTTTCCAAACCGTTTGGGCCGGGGATAGGTTGAGCCCCAGCGCTCATTCATCCAGGTGATGTAGGCGGACAGGGCAGACAGCTCGATGTTGACCGTCCTTTTTGATATTGGCCGGCGGATGCCTGTTTTGCTCACGATCACCGTGGCCAGCCGCTTTGCTTTGTACTGTTCGATCAGCATGGGCATGATCTGGTGCATTTTGTAGACACCAAAAAAATCCTTCAGGTGCCGGAAGGAGTTTTTCAGGGACCGCAAACCGCTCTTGCTGTTGTTGTTCCGGTACGAGAGCTGAAATTCCGGGATATGATCACAAAACCCAGGGTCCAGCATGTTGACCTGGCCGCGCAGCTGCTTCTCGAATGCCCTGGCGCCATCCTCATCGCCATCATAGGGGATATATTCAGGCTTGCCCTTCCGGCCGTGGCTGATCTTAATCATCCAGCAGCCTGGCTTGGATGGGTGGGAATAGACAGACATTATTTTTTCTCTTATTTACTTTGAGTCAACAATACGGCCATCCCTGCCTATAATATGGGGTGAAGCACCCACCAGCCTCTTCCATGGCGAAATCTACCGTTATTTCATCTAACGTTAATGGTCGTGTCGCAAAAATGATCAGGAAGTTCTATTTCGTTTAGCGGCAGCCCTAATTTTTCAGACAAAAACTTTTTCAAAGCAGGCTCATCAGTGCCGCCATTCTTTAGCTGGAATCGCTTCCGGTTCCCCCACCACTCTTCCCCTATTTTTATTTCTTGCTGTGTGTATGGTTGTGAGGCAGCACAGACATCCCATTTCCATCCCTGGGTGCCAGAAGAACCTCCTCCATCAGGAGCGTATAGAGCTTTGGCTGTATAGTTATCACCAATGGCGGCTAGTTTTTCCGACGGATAAAGACATATCTCAACCAGATCTGCAGAGGTAGACTTTTGAAGATCACGGGCGGCCTGTACAACCGTTAACGCCATGGAGTTTGCTGTATCTGCCGTAGAAAAAATCCCAAAAATCAACCGTTTTCTTCCAGAGAAACTGTTATCATTCTCACTAATAACGGCATATGGCTTCGCCTCCCCAGAAAGCAACTGGGGCGATATTTTGGGCGGTTGCGCTGGATCACCACCACATGACGACACCAGCCCAAAGCCAAAGATTAAAGCAATCACCCATATTCGCCGCCTACTTGCAACTATCATGGCCCCATCTCCCAAGTATCAATCGGCAAGCCAAAATGCTGGATAGTGCTATTTAGGCGCAACCAAAATTTCCTATCTCCAGGCTTAACCAAGATCAACACGATCCCTGCCCGCTTCCCGGTCTGAAAGCTATAATATAGGGCCTGTCCTATGGCCTCTGCCCACTTTTTCCCGAAGTCGAACTCAACGGCATGGGTGGTAGTGATGCAGTCTGCGCGGGTATTGTCGGCAAGCACAACCTCGGATTGACCACCCTGCTCGGAACACCATTTTTCTTGGTAGTATTTTTCAAGATGTCTTGGGCCTGCTTGAGCTATACCAATGGAGAAAAGGAAATAAACGGATACCAATAAGGAAATATGTTTTTTATTTACCATGTTGGCAGGGGCTGTATAATTTTTTTGCCTTTTCCATATTTGGCTTCAACCATTTCAGCCAATACCCTGCCATGCTCAATCGTATAATTTGCCACGTCACTATAATCATAGTAGTCGATCCGGCGGCTCATGCTTTTTTCAGCAAATTTTTCATTTAATCGCACCAGGCGCGCAAGCGATTGCACAAGTGGGTCTGGGTGGTCGATCACCTTGTTTAGGTTTTTTGGCAAAAGAGCGACCCTGATAGCGAGCTCTTTATCCATCTCAGCAGATAAAGCCCCTTTTGACTTGAGAAAAACAAGGCTCTTTATGCCGCTCATTTGTTGCCACAACATCAAGAGGCCAACTTCATCAACTTCAGCTGTTATTCTTTTTTGCTCCTTGAGAAAGACTATCGCCTCTTTTTTGTCGTCATCCAGCACAGACCCGGCAAATGCGGAAGAAGAAATAAACAAAAAAAGGATGGTTATTATCAGATAATTATGTTTCTGCAACCTGCCCCCCAATACATACCACTATGTATTTTCGTATTTTTTTAGTATTGAGTCCCAAGCTTTTGTGCCGATAAGCGGCCAGGAATAAGCCTAAGCATTGGCCGCCGAGTCTCTTTTTTGGGATGTTGACTGGTTGAGAATCAACCTTTTTAGTTCTTCCATGTCCCGGTCATGCTTTTCCTGCATCAATTCTAATTTTTCTCTTACCCCCTGCATTTCATCCTCCGTTTCCACTGCCTTGTGAAAGGCGTCAATATTGCGCTCCAGAGCGGAGCGATAAATGGTTTTTGAGGTGATTACCCTGGCGGTCTTGCCAATGTAATCGTCAAATTTTGGGTTAGCGTCCCGGTTTGGGTGGTCCGCCTGCGCTCCCCGCTGGTTGACTGCTGTCTCACCTTCACCGTCAGCCAGCCAGCCGACAGTAACGTTGCTGGCGCGGGCGATCTTGATGAGATTTTCTATCGTTGGCTCGTACTTTCCGAGTAAATATCCGCGCATTGTGGAGTCCTGAACGCCACATTCTGCCGCGAACTTTCGCCCAGACCTTGACCCCATTAAAATATGAAGCCTATCCTTAAATGATTTTTCCATAAAAATATCACTCAGTTATAAAATAATCGCCCGATGCGTTAATTTTCGCTTGCGATATGCGCTAATATTCGCTTACTATAGACACATGATGAAACCAAACGAAATCAGAGCCGCATTCTGGCTCGCAGAAAGAAGCATCAAGTCACTGGCTGACGAATTGGGATTAAAGCCACCGGCCATCCACCAGGTCATCAACGGTGAGCGTAGCAACCCACGCATTCGTGCAGCCATCGCAGAGAAGATTGTCGGCAAGACAGTCTCTGAAATCTGGCCCGACTCCAAACCAGAGGAGCAAGCAGCATGAGCGAATCTAAAAACCTTCTTTGGGCAATCTCCGCAGATCCAGAAGGTGACTCCATAGAGTTGACCATGTTTGAAGAGACCAAGCTCACCGCCCCATTACTGATGATGCTCATTGAGGATCTGGCTGGTCATGCCCGTAGATTGTCTCGATAATAATCGTTTCTCCCGGTTTCACTTTGGGTCTCTTTTTCTGAGCCCAAAAATGTCGCACCGATGAGACCAGTTCTTCTCTGGTTAGTTTTCGGTAGGCCAAAACGACATATGTAATGTTTTTCTCGGCATCCTTGATGGTGCTTTGGACCGTAGGTCTTTCCATCTTGGCTCCGTAGCTGAAAACGAAATATCCCCCTGGCCCTGGACGCAATTCGGGCTTGTTGGGTGGCACTGATGATCCTATCAGGGCCGGGGGGCTTTTTGCAACACCTAAAATTTACCGGGTTTTTCATGTTTTCAGCGTATCAGGCAGGGAGCAAGCGATAAATGGCAAAGGAAAATACGAAAATGCGGTCTTGGCAGGTGATGCACTTCGCCAGGAAGCACCTTGGCAGAAGCGCCTTATATGCCATCTTCGGCAAGAAGAACGCCCGCACCGTCGATTTCTGGTGTGAAGATCCGAAGTTTACAGGCAAGGAAGAGCGGGCCTTTGACCCGATCCAGGGTGTGAAAGACTTGCTTGAATCGCTTGACGACCATGGACACACCTCTGTTGTCCGCTCCACCATTGATTTTCTTCGGGAAGGAACATCGCTGGAAGAGGATTGTTATCCGGAAGTCTCCGATCTGCTCCCAACATTGGCCGAGGAAAAGCTGGCCGACTACACCAGGCTGGCTGAGTTTCAGGCGGCAATTTGCAGGTGCGACCAGAGAACTGAGGTGGAAAGACTTAAAAAAGATGCCATCGAAGAGATAGAGCGCACCTTCGCTAAGTATCTTGAGGACTGCATCAAGTGAGCACGGAATCATCAATCCTCGCCCGCCTGGCTGCCATTGAGCAGCAGAACCAGCAGGTGCTTGTGCTATTGGCCAAGCTGGCCGGAATCCAGGCCCCGCAGGTTTTGGCTGGGCTGCCGAAGGATGAGGCGGAGCTGATTGCCCTTGCCAGGGTAAACAGATCGGCCGCAATCGAAGAATCAAAACGCCGCTTCAAAGCGTCTGCAAAAAAGAACCAATCCCCCGCCGAGGTCAGGGCCTGATGCTTACCGGGAACGCCACCGAACCGTCACGAACCTCCTTTCGTGGACCATCTCCAAGGCTGGATGCCGCCCAGCCATCTAATCAGGCCAGCGGTGATGTTCATCTTGATATTGGTCAGCCTGTTGTCTCCGCAAAAATCAAGATGCTGGATGAGATGATCCGGCAGGAACTCAACCTGTGATGCCCGAGATGAGAGAGCGGAAAGGTTTTGCATCGTTATCTCCTGCCAGTGTGGATCTCGCACTGGACTCCATATCTGCCGACGATCTTGAGCGGGAGGTTGTCCATCTGGTTTGCAAGGTAAACAGCCCGAGAAGCGCATTGCGGGTTGTCGCTGAATATAGGGCCGCAAGGAAAGAACAAAGCCAACACATGGAGAGGATATGAGCACATGCACACTGAAAGAAAGGCTGCACAGCATCGCCATCGGGATATGCCTGGCCGTGGTGCTCATGGGGTTCGGCTGGTGCGCAGTGACGTTCACCTGGGCATCAAGCAGCAGCATCCTGAACACTGCATTAAGTCGCACCGGCCCCCCCATGGCGGGGTGCTCTGTGCTCCATGCCGACGCTCCTGCAAGTTTGCTGGCCTGGCGCCAAGCAGCTGCTGATCAATAAGGAGCCACACCATGCCACCACAAGCAAAGAAACCAGAAGAGCATCGCCGCGCCATCCTCAACGCATTGAGGGCCATCGGCGCGGCTAATGATGTGCAGGAATTGGTCATCGATAACTTCGCCTGTGCATGCAAGGCCGCACGGGACGAAGGGTATGACGAGTGTGCCAGCAAGGTGTTGATTGCAGCGCAGTCGCTCACAGGGTACGGGCAGGCATGATCCTCTCCCCCGCGCCCCCTCCTGGCTGTTCGACCAGCCAGAGAAACATCACCACCAGAAAGCACCTGCAGCAACGGTTTGGGGCCATATATGAACGGGTCCTCCTGGGCAACTACAACATGCGGGCAGAACTGCGCGCGATAAATGAGTCCATTTAAATTTTTGGTTTTCGGTGAAATAATGAAAACTTGTATCATTTCAATTTGTTGCGCGGATATATGGTCAAAAATATGACGGATGAGATAAGCGAGATCGCCGCCCAGGTCCAGCGGAGGGCGGCGGAGCTGACCCCGGACAAAGAGCAGCAGCCGCTGGATCTGAAATTCATCAAGGAATGCCTCGATGCCAACGAGCGCGGCGATGGCTGCATGTTCGCCACCGTTCACCGCGGCAAGTTCCTCTACAACACCACACCAAAGGATGGCGAGTGGTTCGCCTGGAACGGCCATGTCTGGAAGAAAGACGAATTTCGCCTTGCCCTGGCTGCCATCGAAGATTGCGCCATTGAGTACCAGCAGCAGGCAGACGTCCTCAAGCAGGAAATCAAGACCGAGGGAATAGACAAAGACCACCTTGAGGCCTGGAAGATCGCCCTGCACAAAAAATACCAATCCCGGGCAGACCGGCTCCGCTCCAAAGACGGCGCGGCCAAGGTTCTCCACTGGGCGCCGGTGGTCGATCCATCCATGGCCTGCCGCGAGTCGGACTTCGACAAGCAGCCCTGGCTCCTCCCGGCAAAAAACGGCATCATCGACCTACGCACCGGCGCCATGATCTCCGGCCGCCCGGAGGATCTCCTCACCCGCGCCCTGGATGTCGATTACGAGCCAAACGCCGACTACACCGCCTGGCAGGAATTTATCAACGAGGTGTCCGGCTGCCCGGAGGTTGCCGCATTCATCAAGCGCACCATGGGCTATGCCATCACCGGGCACAGCTATGAGCAGTTCATCTGGGTATTCACCGGACCAGGCCGTAACGGCAAGGGGGTCATGTTCGACCTGATCGGCGATGTCATGCGGCAATACTACCATGTGATCAGCCGAGCAATGCTCATCGAGCAGCGCACCGAGCCGGGGCCATCTGCAGCCAGCGAGCACAAATACAGCCTGATGGGCAAGCGGATCATCGTCGGGGCCGAGACCAACAAGGGGCAGAAGATCGACTCCGGCGCGGTAAAGGGCCTCACTGGGGATGATGACATCGTCTGCCGGCCAAACTTCAAGAGCGAGATCACCTTCCACCCCACCCATACCCTTTTCCTGCACACGCAATATGTCCCGGTTGGCCTCACCCGCGACTTCGCCCTCATCCAGCGGTTGTTCAAGATCGAATTCCCATACATGTATGTCGATGATCCGGAGGCAGAGGCGAAAAAGTCTCCTGCCATGGCCAGCCGTTTCCGCAAGAAAGACCCAACCCTCAAGGAAAAACTGCGCAAGATAAAACCTGGCATCCTCCGCTGGCTGGTGGAGGGCACCAGAGAATGGGCGGAGCTCGGCCTCGCTCCACCGGAATCAATCACCAAGGCTGTCCAGGCCCTGGCAGACGAAGAGGATTATGTCGGCCGCTTTATGTTGGACTGCCTGGTCCATTTCCCAGGTGATCAGGAGATCAGGACCACCACCACAGAGGTCTACAACGCTTTCCGCTGGTGGTGGTCAATTAACATGGACGAAGCCGAAAAACGCATCCCGGCCATGAAAACGATCAACGGAGTATTTCGAGACAAGGGGTATATCGTCGATGCCGTGGGCGGCCGAACCTGGCTTTATTCCCACGCCGTCAACCAGGACATCACCCAGGAGGTGACCGCATTCATCGCGTCCAATGGTCGATAACTCATGTACTCATGGCTTGTCATGGCTCAACTCATGGCAAATAACATGGCGGGATAATTACAAAAACAAACGCGACCATGAGCAAATGAGTAAAAAGTGCCGCGCACGCATAGCGCAAAAAACAACAGTGAAAAGCTCTTTATATATACGCGAGTATATTTACTCATTTACTCATAATTAACATAATATTTTAAACAAAAACAAAGAGTTAAGACCATGACTTCCACCATGACCAACCATGACTTGAGATTTTAACTCATGATCCACATCCTGACAGACATAGCACAGCGCTTCGACCTGGTCCGCAAGAGCGGCAAGTGGGTGGGGCCCTGCCCGAAGTGCGGAGGCTCCAAGGATTCCGACAAGTTCAACATCCGGGACGATGGCGGCTTCAAGTGCTACGCCTGCGACTTCAAGGGCGACATCATCACCTGGCTGCGGGAGATGGATGGCAAGAGCTGCCCAGAGGCCCATGAGGCTGCAGGCATCGATTGCCGCTCCGTGTCCTCCTGCCCTGCTGCCGGATCGTGCCGCATGGGCAACGGCAACGGCGCAAGCCGCAAGCCTGCCAGATCGGCCAAGTCGGTCACCCCTCCCCCTGCCCCCAGGGAGAAAGCACTGCCCATCGCCACCGTCCGGGCGCCGGAGGAAATCTGGCTGCAATGGGCCGAGGCGATCGCGGCAACCGCGGGCAAAGAGCTCCAGGGGAAAAAGGCTGTGCTAACCTGGCTCGCTGCCCGTGGAATCGATGGTGCCGCGATCGTCCGTTTCGGTATCGGCTGGCTTGCCAAAA
>JAHJTI010000113.1 GCA_018829945.1 Pseudomonadota bacterium
CGATTATCTTCTTTTCCAGATTGTGGGCCAACCCTACGATGCCTCTGATAATCTCGAGATTTTTCGTATCCTTCTCCATTTCACTGACAAAGGATTGGTCCACTTTCAGAGTGTCGAAAGGAAAGCGGTGCAGGTAGCTCAACGAAGAATAACCGGTGCCGAAATCATCGATACTGAGGGCAATGCCCCGTTGCTTGATGGCATGCAGCACATCAATGGCTGTTTCGATATTCTCCATGATGCCGCTTTCCGTGACTTCAAGTTTGAGTGTCGCGGGCGGCAGTTCGCTATGCTCCAGGATATGGTCGATTTCGTCCATGATTCCAGAGGATAGGAGCTGCACCACCGCCAGGTTGACGCTGATCAGCAGATTCTTGTGGTTGTCGAATTTCTCCTGCCAGGATTTGGCCTGTTGGCATGCCGCCATAAGGACATCACGGCCGATGGCGATGATAAGGCCGGTTTTTTCGGCAAGCGGGATGAATTGGCCGGGCGAAACGAGCCCCTGCGTGGGGTGCTGCCAGCGCACCAGGGCCTCAAAGCCAATCAGCGCACCGTTTACCAGATCGACAATCGGCTGGTAGAAAACAACAAATTCCTGTCGCTCGATAGCTTTTTTCAGTTCTATTTCAAGCCGGAGGCGTTCCAAGGCCAGGTTGTGCATGGATGGGTCAAACAGAACATATTTGCCTTTCCCTTGAGCCTTGGCCCTATACATGGCCGTGTCCGCATCACGGAGAATCTCCTCGGCGCCAAGTTCCGGTGCAGGCTGGATGACAATGCCGATGCTGGCTGAGATGGAAAATTCCAGATCGCCCAAATTGAAGGGCTTTTCCAGCGCTTGCTGGATGCGCTCTGGTATGGCCAGAACCTGGTGATTGGTTATATTGTCGAGCAGCAGGGTGAATTCGTCTCCACCGAGGCGGGCCAAGGTATCGCCGGGATGGAACAGGGGCTTCATGCGTTCGGCAAAAGCGACCAGCAGTTTGTCTCCCTGTTCGTGGCCGAGGCTGTCATTGATCAGCTTGAACCCGTCAAGGTCGAGGAACAGCACGGCAAATACGGCATGGGGGTCGGTCTTGCTTCGGGCTATCGCATGCTGCAGGCGGTCGAGAAACAGGGCGCGGTTGGCAAGCCCGGTCAGGGAGTCATGGAAGGCATCATGGCGCAACTGTTCTTCAAGTTTTTTCCGGCCGGTGATATCTTTGGCATAGATATGGACTATGCCCTGTTCGGTAAGAGGGTGGTAATTCCACTCAAAAAAATCATCCCCAACCTGAAGTTCGATCCCAAGGCGGCTGCGATCACTGGCCAGGCACGCCTCTACGATATGTTCATGGTCGGGAGGAAGAAAGGCCTCGACTCGAATCTGCAATTTTTCAAGGAGAGACTCGGCGCTATGGTTCAGGTAAGTGATAGCGCCGCTGGAATCCGAGGCCAGGACCGGATTCGGGTTTTCGCGCGGGAAGGAGGCCAGCCGAATAATTTCATGCACCATCTTTTTGAGGTCGGCAACCAGCCCTTTAAATTCTCCCTGGAAATCACCGGACAGGCGGGCCTCATGGGCGCCGCTGCTGATTTGCCTTGTGTAGCCAATCACCGCTTTGATGGGGGCGGTAATGCTTCCGGCAATGGTATAGATAAGGGCTGAGGCAAGCAAGACGGCCAGGGCGCTGCAGATAAAACCCAAGGCCTGCCATGTGCGGTAACTTGCTATCCTCTTGGTGATGAGAATGTCGAGTTCCTCAATGCCGGACTGGAAGAGTTGTCGGCAGCTTGTCCGGGCCTTGTTGTTAGCAGCAAGATATTCCGCACGGTCTACTTGCTCTATGGAGCTTTGCCGGTGGAGCGCCATAAATTCGGCTGTGGCGTGTCGGTACTCTTCAAGGCGTTGTGCGAAGTTGTTTTGCAGAGAGGGGCTGACACCGTAATAATTGCGGTCTTCCTGGATGGCCATCCGGGCATCGGCGATGATTTTTTCAAAATCCGCCTGAAACAGGCTGAAATCATGCTGGAATTCCGGGGAGGATTGCGCTTTGAAAGCAACACCCCCCTCCGTGGAAATCGGAGTGTTTGGGGTTTCCGCCATAAAAAAATATTTGTTGAGCTGACTGCAGTTCCGCGGGAGTTGGGCTACCAGCAATCCTGCCAGCAGGTTGCTGTCCATGGCGGGATCGAGGGTCAGCATGGAATTTTTCCCGGCCAAAGAAATCAGTTCCAGGATGTGCGCTTGTATTTGCTCCTGCTCTGCGAGTCCGTTTTTTTTATGCTGAAGGGAAAGCCAACTTTCCTGTAACTCACTGTAAATATTTTTGTTTCCGCTGTGCGCTAGTTGCGCAAAAAGGCGTGTTACTTGTTCGTGTTCGCTCGATTTTTTGCTTTCCTCGGCAAAATAATGCTGCGGGATATGATCGAGCAGGGAAAACAGGGGGCGGAGCGTTGTGGTGCCGGACAACTCCTTTTTTCCGATATCGATATCATAGGTGAAGCTGATGTTCATAAAGAAGATCAGCACCGCCATAGGAAGAACAAAGGCGAGATTGCTGAGGAACAGCTTGGTGGAGATGGGAAGATTTCTGTAAAAGGAAAACATGCACACCCTTGTCTGTGGAGGGAAGGGGACCGATAATTGTAACAAATTCATTGTACTACGAATGCGCCCCCCATTGTCAAAGCAATAACGCCCCCAGGTCTTGACGCGTGCTGTTGCGGAGGGCGCGGCATGACTGCGGGCGTAACATGGATTGTGGGGATGAACGTGTGGAAAGGGATGGGTGGTCTCCCCCGGAAGAGTGGATCGGGTGGGCATCCACGCCACAGTGGACATAAAATCCTTTACAGGTCCTGCCAATTGCATCACATTTGTTCTTTGATGATACACTTATAAATCCAACCAAATGACGAAGAGTGAATACATGGAACTGCCTTCTTTTTTTCAGGAACTTTCACAACTGCCGATTGTGCAACGGCTTATGGTGATCGTGATCTACGGACTGCTGGCCAAGGCGGCTGATATTTTTGTCAACCGCATTCTCAAGCGGTTGGCCGCTGCCTATACCACCAGTGAACTTGACGACAAAGCCATCGATATCCTCCACCGACCCATTGTCTTCAGTATATTCTTTTTCGGGGTGCTCCACGCCCTGGCTCTTCCGCCA
>JAHJTI010000114.1 GCA_018829945.1 Pseudomonadota bacterium
AAAGGCCTGTGATTGGAGGTGGTCATCACGTACCCGAAAAAAGGTTTTTTCCGTCTTGCGGAGTTGTCGAACTCCCGCAAGGCTCGTCCCAGGATATCCTCGTCGCACACCCCCCAGATATTGGCAAAGGTGATCTCTTCTGCGCTGAGATTGCTGCGGTCGGTAACATCAAAACCATTCCCGCCGAAAAAGGCATTCATATTGTCAAAATAGCCGAACCCGCCATAGAAAAACCGGGTGTCATACCCTTTTTCCCGGAAAACGTATCCCAGCGAAAACATCCTGGCGTTATCCGGCCGCTTCACTATGGATTGTCCTGGCGTCGGCGGCACGGACAGCGTGACTGCTTCCATCCCACGGACAGTACGAGTGCCGGTGGCATACAACCGATTGAACAGCAACCCATCCCTGGCCAATGCGTCGAGGTTCGGAGTAAGCCCCTCGGTATTGCCAAAAGTGCCGAGATACTCCGCGCTCAGGCTTTCCACCATGATCAATACGACATTATGACGTTTTTCAACCCCTGGAGAGGTAAGTACCCGCTCTATGTTCGTGGGGTCGTCATCGAGATAGCGGCTGTTTTTGGTCTGAAGCGTGCGGCGCAAGCTCTTGAACGCCACGTTTTCATCCATATTTTTATAAAAAGTCGCGTAGTCCAGGCTGTTGTTGCGAAAAGCGGCAAACAACTGGTAGATGCCATTCTCAGAAAGTTCTTTCTCATAGCGATTATCAAAGGCTTTGCCAACAAAAGAACCATCCACCGCCACAAACAAGAGTACAGGCAAGAGCAAGAAAACTCCCCCCGCCGACAACCGGCTGAAAATCGAGTCTGCAGATTTTTCCTGCTGTCGGACCGAGGAGATAACGGTCTCAAGCCACGGCCGGATAACGATAAAAACAAGTCCTGCCGCAGCGCCAACAATAGTGAGCAACATGGGCACCGGGTATGATTCGCGGATATTGCCGATCACCTCATGGGTATAGACGAGATAGTCCACAGCGATAAAATTAAAACGCACGCCGAACTCCTCCCAGAACAGCCATTCAGCCAGAGCGGAAAAAACCAGCCCATAACATAGCGCAAAAACAATGGGGTAGAGGACAACTCTGTGCCACCGGCTGACAAAAACACGGTGGGGCATGACCATCAGGTACAAAACTATTGGAACAGCGAAATACGCGCCATTGATCAGGTCATAGAACAGGCCGACCAGAAAAATACCGCCCACAGTCATTGGCGAATGCCCGATCTGTAACCAACTGATGCTCAATAACGCCAGCCGCACCCCAAATGCGTAGATGCTGTACCAGATAAAAAAAAGCCGAAGCATCCGGTAACGGCCTGAAAACAGGAAACCGAAACTACGGAGAAACACGGGTTGTTTTGACATGGCAGGGACCGGCCAGCTCCTTAACGTAGGCCTTCTCCTTGTTTACGACCGGAATGGTCGCGAATTTCCCGAGGAGAAATGCGCTGTTTCTCCAGAATCTAGCATGGTCTGAATTACCAGAAGATTTCACGCACATTACAACTGTGAAAGGTTGCTTATTTTTTTTGGGGGGGGGGAGAAAAAGGAGGAAAGAGATCAGAAGAACGGTCAACAATCAACCGGCAACTGCAGAATGAAAGTCGCCCCATGTCCAGGAATACTTTCCACTTGAATGGTTCCTGCATGGGCCTGAATAACTGCCTGAACAAGGCTCAACCCCAGACCGAGACCACGCTGGCTGCGACTGTGATCTCCGCGATACAGTCGGTCAAAAATCCGGGGCAGATCCTGAGGTGGAATACCTGTGCCGGTATCCTGAATACGGATTACTACACATTCAGCCCGGCTTTCACAGGCAAGCTCTATTCGGCCGCCCTTGGGCGTATGCTTCAAACTGTTATCCAGCAGATTACCGACAACCTGCCGCATCCGGGCCATATCCGCCATCACTGTGAGATCCCGCGGGCCGGAAACAGAAACCATCACCCCTTTTTCCTCCGCCACGTACTGGTACAGATCGACCACCTCGGCCAGAAGGGAAACAACATCGATGGGTTGCCGGTGCAGCTTCATCACCCCGGTCTCCGCTTCAGAGATATCCATCAGCGTATTGAGCATGGTGATAATCCGCTCTGACTCTTCTGCACAATCCAGCAAAGCCTCCCGCAAAACCTCCACTTTGTTTTCGGACTGCAAAGCGGTTTCAATCCCGGCTCGCAGACGGGTCACCGGAGTGCGCAGATCATGGGCCACGTTATCCAGAGCCGCCCGCATGCCGGTGAGCAGCAGCTCGATCTTTTCCAGCATCGTGTTGAAGAGCCGACCAAGTTCATCCAGTTCATCGCCGGTATGCCGCAATGGCACCCGCGCATCCATTTTCCCTGTGTCAATGCTGCGCACAACCTGAATAAGATCCCGCACCGGTCGCAGGGAACGAAAGGCCAGAAAAAAACCACCGGCAAAACCAAAAATGATCATCGGAAACATGATTCCCGCAAAAACCTCCCCGAAATATTCCAGGATTTTTTGCCGCTCCCCGGAGCCGCGACCAATCTGAAGCAGATATCCGCTCTTCAGCCGCCTACTGACAATCTCAAGGGCATCCCCTCTCTCTTTTGCAGGAAAAATGACCCAATCATCAGCTCCTCCCCCGCTTCGGAACATCGGCGAAAAACCGCCGGCCAAATCACGCCATTCCGGGGGCAAGGTGATAATCAGCGACTGATCGGTAGGATCGACAACCCGCACAAAGAAGCCCGCCTGAAGATTATGATCCTCCTCAAGACGAATCTCCGCCAGCATGGCCTGAAGCCCGCTTTGCTCTTCCTGCAGGGTGTACTCGTTGAGTTTTGCGAGGATAGTATTGCGGTCTTTTTCCATGATTGCAGAACGCAAAGGAAAATACAGCAGCGCAAAGAGCAGGAGGGAACTTGATATAAAAATAAGCGAATACCACAAAGCCAAACGAAAACCCGTGGTTTTCAGAAGATGCTTAATTCTTGCCAAGGGCATAGCCGACCCCGCGAATCGTTTGAATAAGCTTAGGGCCGAAGTCCCGGTCTATTTTGTTTCGCAAACGGCAGATGAGCACGTCCACCACATTGGTCTGGGGATCAAAATTATAATCCCAGACATGCTCCAGAATCATGGTTTTGGAGATGACCCGCCCCTGGTTGCTCATGAGGTATTCGAGAAGGGAAAATTCCCTGGGCTGGAGATCTATCTTCTTATCTCCCCTGTAAACCTCCCGCTTCAGCTTGTCGAGAGACAGATCTTCCACCCGAAAGAGTGTCGGCTCCGGCGCAGCACCTGCCCGACGGATCAAAGCCTGCACCCTGGCCAACAGCTCGGAAAAAGAAAACGGCTTGGTGAGATAATCATCCCCCCCGGCCTGCAACCCCTTAATCCGATCCTCCACCGATCGCTTGGCGCTCAAGATAATCACCGGCGTGTTGATCTTTCGGCTGCGGAGTTGATCAAGCAGGGCAAGGCCGTCAAGCCTCGGCAGCATAATATCCAAAACGGCAAGGTCATAACCGCCCTCCAGCGCCCGAACAAACCCATCTTCCCCATTGTCTGCAACATCAACGGAAAAACCCGCCTGCCTCAACCCCATGCTGATAAAGGAGGCAATTTTAGGATCGTCTTCGACTACAAGTATGCGCATAGCCACTTTTTCCTGGAAACCCGGTGTCGTACTCTCAATCGTCTGGCCGAATCCAAAGGGCATGTCTTCAAGCCGCTCACCTCAGTTTGCCATCCGCCGACAACTTCCTAAACACTAGCAGGCTCGCCCCCAACCGGCAATCAGAACATTAACTTGGCATAGCAGAACAGCTGTTTAAGGCAAAAAGAATATGTGGGGGCAGGTCTGGCAGTATGGTATAATTCTTTTTTGTTATTTTGTGGCATGAGCCGTCTTTTGCCAAAAAATTTCTAGATTGGCGGCAACAAGACCTTTTTCCCACACAACGCCCATGACTCTAACTGTGCACCCCTACTTCTCCCGATTAAAATCTCTTGTCATAAACCGCTATTCCGTATTTCTGCTTTTTCTTCTCGGATATACGGAACTTCTCCAGCAGCAAGGCGGCCTGCCCTCATTGCTGCCGGCCTGGCGGTTCGAAATCCCGCTGCTCCTCTATCTCTATTTCTTTCTCAATCTGCTCATCCGAAAATCACGACTGCAACCGCTGATCGCCGCCGCACCTCTCGTTCTGTTTTACGGAGTGTTTGACGCCTACCATATCATGTTTGGCAGAATGCTGCGCATCACCGAAATAACCGAACTGCCGGAAATGTTTCAGATACTCCCGATGCTGGGCATCGCTCTGATAGGGATACTCCTCGGCATTCCCTTCCTTGCCTTTCTGTTTTCCATTGATTTTCGCCAGCGACGGACAACCAAGGTCATTGCCGCCCTTCCTCTTCTTGCGCTTCTGCTAATGGTGCAAATAACCCCGGACTTCTTCATGGCGGTTTTCCAGAAAACGCAGCAGGAAATCCTCATCTATTCAGATGCGGCCAGCGCCGAGAATAACGGCCGACTGGGCATGATGCTGTATAATGAGGCACGGCGAAAAAGTTACCGGGCAAAAATCGCCGGTCATCAGCTCAACCCGGATTCCCGATTGGATTTCGAGAAAGTGGTTGCCGGGATTAATGGGCAGCCGAAAAAAAGGAACATCCACCTGATCGTTCTTGAAAGCTTTCTGGACCCAGGACTTTTGAAGGGAGCCCGTTTTTCCCGCAACCCAACCCACCCCGATTTCAGCAGGCTGTTTTCAAAAAAAGGCGGGCTTTCCATTTCTCCGGTGTTTGCCGGAGGCACTGCCCAGGCTGAGTTCGAGGTTCTCTGCGGTGCTCCGGCCCTGCGGGAGTTTTCCGGCATCGAGTTCGATGTGTTTACCGGGGCTAAAACCAACTGTTTGCCTCAGATTCTTTCCCTGGCCGGCTACGAAACGAATGCCACCAATTCCTACAAGCCGGATTTCTTTAACTCGACCAAAGCCTATACCGGAATAGGCTTTGAAAAACGATACTATCCCCAGGAGTTCGCATCAGGGTATTCTACCTATTTCTCTGCCGGGGATGTCACGGACGAAAATTACATGTTCGACGGGGTGCTTTTATCACAGAACCTGGAATTCATCACCAAACGGATACAGGAAAATCCGACCCTCCCCATTTTCAACTATGTCATCGGCATGTACGGTCACACCCCCCACGACATCAACTTCGCCAAAAGGCCGCAGGTACTCACAATGCTCGGCAAATCGCGGGACGAGGGACTGGAAAAATCCGCTAATCAATATTACTACCGCACCGAGGCCATCGCAGCCTTTGTAAAGGGACTGATCGCGGCAGATCCGCAATCGCTGATCATCCTGGTGAGCGACCACCTGCCAAGCCTTTCCGGAATCAACGCTTACAAGGAACTCAATTACCTGGGCGGAGCGGTGGAATCCACGTTCCTCAACAGGATATTCATTATAGAAAACGGCCGCCCGGTGCGGTACAACACCATCCATCACTTCGACATTCCCCGCATCATTCTTAACTACGCGACCAAGGGAAAGTACTGCCAGGAACATGACTGCGATTTTATGACCCGGGACACCATGTTTACCAGAAACGCCTGTCGGGACGATTACTTGGACATCATGTCCCAGGCCATGGATGCCGCCTCATACCTCCGCATGATCGGCTCACAGACGCAGTGCGTGCAGTAATCGATACCAGCGCGACACAGACGAAAAAAAGGGGTTAACCGAAAACGGTTAACCCCTTTTGCTATTGCTGGTCGGGATGAGAGGATTCGAACCTCCGGCCCCTTGAACCCCATTCAAGTGCGCTACCAGACTGCGCTACATCCCGACAAATATATCAACTCAACAAGTTGGCCCCTATTTAGCATGACCCGGAGCGCCTGTCAAGCTGGACTCTTTCCAACGTCTTTTTATTCCTCAAGCATTTTTTGCAAGGCCAGTAACTCCGCCTTCACCTGCATAAAAATATCCGCAGGGTTCCCGGAAAACTCCTGCGCCGAATCGGCCGCTGTATCAGCGTGATCCTGCCCGAGGCCGTCTTTTGCCAAGGCTTTCTTGGCGCCGCTGATGGTAAACCCCTCATCCTTGAGCAGCCTTTTGATCGCCAGAACCGTTTCCACGTCCGCGCGACGATAGAGTCGCTGCTTGGACTGGGCCCGTTGCGGATGGAGTATCCTGAATTCCGACTCCCAGTACCGAAGCACATGCTGCTTCACTCCGGTAATCGCGCACACTTCGCCGATCTTGAAGTACCGTTTGTCAGGGATCCCAGGCAATACCCGAACGCCCCCTTGACCATCATCAAAAGTCCCGCAAGATGGTTTGGCCACTCTGCCCCTTTATTCTTTGTTCAGATTCTCCCGAACCACCTTGCTGGGCCTGAAAGAGACCATGTGACGCTTTGATATCTCCATGGTCTCTCCGGTCCGGGGGTTACGCCCCACCCGCGAGGATTTTTTCCGCACGGTAAAGGTACCGAACTGCACAATTTTAATAGCCTCGCCCTTCAGCAGGGTTTTCTTGAGCGCATCAAAGACAGCATCAACCATTTCACCCGCGCTACGCTGGGAAAACCCCATCTTTTCATTGATGGTTTGCGAGAGTTCTTTTCTGGTAAGATTGGATCGTTTCATCTATTATGCCTCACGTAACTGACCGTTAAAACGGGAAATCATCATTTCGATAATTTTTTGGTGGAT
>JAHJTI010000309.1 GCA_018829945.1 Pseudomonadota bacterium
ACATGACAGTGGTACATGAAATCGCCCGGATAATGGAACCGGGTGATTAACTGGACCACCTCGCCTTCCCTTACCTGGACAGTATCTTTCCAGCCCCGCTCGTTTTCAGGCGGAATTGAGCCGTTGCGTGCCAATACCTGAAACTGGATGCCGTGGGCATGGAAATTATGCAGCATGTTGCCGCCTCCGCCCATCATCCCCATCATGCCGGTACGGCTGGTGATTTCCCAGATCTCCGTGCTGTTTAATTGCATCTGCTCATTGATTCGCCGCAGATTCATTTGCCTGCCATTGATTCCCACCATGCGCCCCAAACCGCTTAAGGTGAAGCGGCGCACTGTTTCCGTGCCGTCATAGGGCAGGGGCGGCACAACCGCTAAAATTTCCGGAAGCGGCGGGCTCTCTTTTTTCCCTTTTCCCACAATGATCTTCAGCACCGGGAGTCGGCCATTGCGCAAGTGCAGCACGGTACCGGAGGCATAGCCGGAAAAATCCATCACGATCTCACCCCGCTCACCCGGAGAGAGCTGCAGATGGCTCATTTCCACGGGGCGGGTCAGCAAGCCGCCGTCCGAGGCAATCTGGTGGAATCTTTTGTTGCCCTCAAAATAAAAGTCATAAAAACCGGCATTGGAGCCGTTTAAAAGGCGAAAACGCACTTTTGTGCGCGGCACGGTGAGATAGGGGTTCACCACCCCATTGACCAGCGGAGTCTGGCCCTGCATGCCATACATGCTGTCCCGCATGGTGGTATTGTAGAGCAAAGAGCCTGCGGAGGAAAAACGGCGATCCTGGACAACCAGCGGGATATCGTCCACCCCGTATTCCTTCGGGATATCGAGCTTTTCAGAGGCTTCATCATCCAGAATAAAAAAACCGGCCAGGCCGAAATACACCTGGGTGGCGGTGTTGCCGATGCCATGCGGATGATACCAGAGTGTGGCTGCGGGCTGGTTTATGGTGAACCGGGCTTTCCAGTCGGAATCAGGGGGAACGACCTGATGGGGGCCGCCGTCCTCGCTGCCGGGAAGCAGCATGCCGTGCCAGTGGACCGTGGTGTACTCGCGCAGGGTGTTGTGCACGGTTACCTCCACCCGTTGGCCGCGCTTAGCACGCAGGGTGGGGCCCAGCAGGTTGCCGTTATACCCGAGGGTGATATTCGGCTTGCCGGGGAAAAACTCGGTTTCTCCTTTTTGTACGGTGAGTTCGAAACGGGCTACGGCAGGATCGCTGCTTTGGTCGGCGAGCAGCGGCGGGATGGGCAGGGGGGGTTCCGTAGGGGCGGCTTTGGCTGTTGCAACCGAGAAAAATGCGCCCAGCAAACAGCCGAAGAGACCGAACATCCTGCTGTTATTTTTCATTTTCTATCCTCCGTGGTCACAGATCAACGGCCCGCAGGCGCAAGGCATTGGCGATCACCGAAACCGAACTGAAACTCATGGCCAGTGCCGCAATCATCGGACTGAGCAGCATGCCGAAAAAGGGAAACAAGACGCCTGCGGCAAGTGGCACACCCAATGCATTGTAGATAAAGGCAAAGAAAAGATTCTGTTTGATGTTCGCCATGGTGGCGCGGCTCAATTTCCTGGCCCGAACAATGCCGCGCAGATCGCCCTTTACCAAGGTAACACCGGCACTTTCCATGGCGACATCCGTTCCGGTGCCCATGGCGATGCCGACCTGTGCCTGGGCCAAGGCCGGCGCATCATTAATTCCGTCGCCGGCCATGGCCACGATCTTGCCTTCTTTCTGGAACCGTTTGACAATCGCTGCTTTTTCCTCGGGCAGCACTTCAGCCACCACCTCGTCGATATCAAGCTTCCGGGCCACGGCCTCTGCCGTCACCTTATTATCCCCGGTGAGCATGACGACCCTGATATTTTCTTCATGCAGTTGTTTGATGGCCTCCGGGGTGGTTGCTTTGATCGGATCGGCAACAGCCAGCAAACCGGCGATCTTGCCGTCCACAACAACAAACATGACGGTTTCTCCTTCGGCTCGCATCGCTTCGGCTTTTTCCGCCAAAGCACCGGGAGCGACCTTGAAATCCTCCAGCAATTTCGCGTTACCCAATAATACCTGCTGCTCTCCTACCTTTCCGGAAACGCCCTTGCCGGTATGGGAGTTGAAATCGTGCACCTCTCCCATTTCTACTCCTTTTTCCTTGGCACCATTCACAATGGCTGCGGCCAAAGGGTGTTCGCTGCCTTTCTCAAGGGTTGCCGCCAAAGACAAAAACAGGGTTTCATCAACGCCCTCGGCGGCAACCACTCCCACCAATTTTGGTTTGCCTTCGGTGAGGGTGCCGGTTTTGTCCACCACCAAGGTGTTGACCTTGCGCAGTGTTTCGATGGCCTCGGCGCTTTTAAAAAGCACTCCCATGGTGGCGCCCTTGCCGGTTGCCACCATGATTGACATGGGCGTGGCCAGTCCCAGGGCACACGGACAGGCAATAATCAATACCGAAACCGCCACGATCAGGGCGTAGGCCAAACGCGGCTCCGGCCCCCAGAAAAACCACACGGCAAAGGATGCTGCGGCAATGGCAATAACAACCGGGACAAAATAGCCCGACACAACATCGGCCAGTTTCTGGATCGGAGCGCGGGAACGCTGGGCCTCGGCCACCATGTGGACGATCTGGGCCAGCATGGTGTCGCTGCCGACGCGTTCGGCCTTCATGACGAGGGAGCCGGTGCTGTTCACCGTGGCGCCGACCATCGGATCTCCGCTTTTTTTGCTCACCGGCAGCGGTTCGCCGGAAATCATGGATTCATCCACGTTGCTGGTTCCTTCCAGAACCACGCCATCCACCGGCACCTTTTCGCCGGGCCGCACGCGTAAGCGGTCCCCGACCTGGACATGTTCAAGGGGGATATCTTCTTCCCTGTTGTCATCAAAAATCTTCCTGGCCGTCTTGGGAGCCAGTCCCAGCAAGGCTTTGATCGCGGCGCCGGTGCGGCTGCGGGCCCGTAACTCCAGAACCTGTCCCAGTAAAATGAGGGTCACGATCACTGCCGCCGCCTCAAAATACACCCCAACCGTTCCCTCATGCGTCCGCATGGCTTCAGGAAACAGGTCGGGAAAAAGCACTCCGATCAGGCTATAGATATAGGCCACCGACACGCCGAGGCCGATGAGGGTGAACATGTTGAGGCTCCTGTTGGCCACCGACTGCACGCCTCGAATATAAAAAGGCCACCCGGACCACAGCACCACCGGCGTTGCCAGCAGCAGTTCCAGCCACACGTAGACCTTTGCCGAGGCCAGTAAATCAAGGAGATGCGCACCCGGAATCAGGCCGCGCATGGCAATGATCACCACCGGCACGGAGAAAACCGCTCCAACAATAAACCTGCGGCGCATGTCTTCATACTCCGGGCTCGAGTCTTCCTCCGCAGCAGAGACCGAGCGGGGTTCCAGGGCCATGCCGCATTTGGGGCAGGAGCCGGGTTTGTCCTGCACCACTTCCGGATGCATGGGACAGGTATATTCGGTTTTTCCCGCTCCAGAAGATGTCGGGATAACCGGGTCAAGAGCCATGCCGCATTTGGGACAGGAGCCGGGTTTGTCCTGAACCACTTCCGGATGCATTGGACAGGTATATTTGGTTTTTCCCGCCGCAGGGGGTGCCGGGATAACCGGTTCGAGTGCCATGCCGCATTTGGAGCAGGAGCCTGGTTTGTCCTGCACCACTTCCGGGTGCATTGGACAGGTATATTTCCCCGCGTCCGGGGATTGATGCATCATGGCCGTTTCTTTACCCTGTTTGCCGCCATAGGCTGCGGGGTTTTCCTTGAATTTTGCCAAACAGCGGTCGCTGCAGAAATGATGGGTCTGTCCTTCGTGCGCATAGGGGATGAACGCTTTTGGGTCATCGGTGCTCATGCCGCAGACCGGATCGGTGTATTGCGTTGCCGAAGCATCCGTTTTATGGTGGTGACCTTCTCCGTGTTTCATGTCCATATGGTTCCCCCCTTCCCAATAGTCAGCAGGGCGATACGCCCTTATGCCGAATGGATGCTTCCCGTGAAAATCTTGACCAATTCAGGATCAAAATGTTTGCCGGCCCCCTGTGCCAGTTCGCTCAGCGCCGCTGAAAACGGCAATGCCGTCCGGTACGGACGCTCGGTGGTCAAGGCGTCAAAAACATCAACAATGGCGATAATTCTTGCCGACAGCGGGATGTTCTCACCAGTCAGGCCATCGGGGTAGCCGCTGCCGTCAAACCATTCGTGGTGATGCCGCACTCCCGGCACCACATCTTTCATGCCGTCGGCCATAGCGAGAATGCGAGCGCCGATCTCCGGGTGCTTCCGCATGCTCTGTTGCTCTGCCTCGGTCAGGTTGCCGCTTTTTCGCAGAATGGCATCATCAATGCCGATCTTTCCGATATCGTGAAGAATGGCGGCCAGCCGCAGGGCGTCGCGTTGTTCTGCCGGTATTTTCAGGGCCTCGGCTATTTGCAGGGAATAATCCTGGACCCGCTTCACATGTCCGCCGGTATACGGGTCCCTGCTGTTGACTGCCTCGGCCAGGGCCGCAGCGGTATGGTGGAACGTCTCTTTCAGTCTTTGGTGTAGATTGGAGTTTTCGATGGCCACCGCTGCCTGACTGGCCAGCGCACAGAAAATTTCCAATTCTATTTCCGAGAAATCCCTGGGACCGCCGGATACTCCCAACAGGCCGTATGCCTTACCTTGAATCTCCAGCGGAGCGAAAATCATCTTTGCCAAGGCAGGGACAGCAGCAATCACTTTCTCGTAATCGCTTTGTGCCAAAAGTTCAGCGAAATGGATCACGGTCCCCTTGTGGACTATGCAATGATCAAAGGACAAGACCCCGGCAAACTGCCGCAGGCGGAGCTCTTCTTCCCGAAATCCATGGGCGCGATAGACGAATAGCTCGGTATTCGACGGATCTAGGCGCAGAATAAGCACTCGCTGGGAGCGCATCAGGCTTGCGGTTTTTTTCAGGATCAATTCCACCACCTCATTGGTATCGAGGGTGGAGTTGATGGCTTTGAGAAGATCGTGCAGACTTCGCAACGATTCAATGAGTTCCGCTGTACTGTTCAGAAGAGCCCCCTCATTCCGTTACAGTTGTGTACAACGATGCCCACCTCTACACGCTGTGGGTTCAGTATGTGTGAATATCCTATTGGATGAGTTGCATCTTTTCCTCGAAATCCTCCCGGCTAATCTCGCCTTTGACATACTTGATTTTGAGTGTTTGCACGGGATCTTCCTGGTCGTCGGCTTTATCAACGCTGAACCGCATATAGGCTGCCAGCGAAAGAATCAGCGCGCAAATAGCAAAAATCGACAACGCCGGATAACTCAGCAGAGTGACGTCTTGTTTTGCGACCCGGAAAAAAACAACCAGTGTTTCAATAAGCAGGGCAGTGATGATGACGATCAGGAATTTGTTGAATTCCCGCTTGAATTCACTGAGGCTTTTTTTGCGGCCTTCCCAGATGATCTCATCGAAAATAATGATCCCGAGGTCGAAAACAACTATCGCCACGGTAATGAGCCAGATGGCGCTGAAAATGGAATCAACGGCGTTTTCCACCTGAAAGGATTCCAGGATGTGTCCGATGGCCAGATGGATGAGGTGGACCGATAAGGCGATGAGGAGAACGGCAAAAACCAGATGGAAAAAATTGGCAATTACCCGCGAAATAACGGTCATTTTCATGGCGAACCTCTATTGGATGTCTTTTTTCATCGTCTCAAATTGTTCTTTGGTGAGTTCTCCCTGGGCATAGCGCCGCTTCAGGATTTCCAGGGCGGAATCTTCACTGCCGGATTTTAGAGACCACCGCACAACCACGATGCCGCCAATCACGATCAACCCGAAGATGATCAACATATACATGCCACCGCCCCAGCCCATACCGTTGTATGCATGCCATCCCATATGTCCCTTCCTGTAATTTGATGAGAAGATGTATTATTCAGTTGACTTTATTTATACGGCAA
>JAHJTI010000115.1 GCA_018829945.1 Pseudomonadota bacterium
CAGTGGATCAAGAACGAGCCGGTGGACCTGATCATCGGCAATACCTACTGCAAGTATATTGCCCGGGACGAGGACATTCCGTACGTGCGTTGGGGCTTCCCCATCCTGGATCGGCAGGGACATCAGTATTTCCCCACCGTGGGTTACAAGGGCGGCCTCAGGTTGCTTGAGAAGATCCTCGGAGTTTTGCTCGATCGTAAAGACCGGGACGATTCCGAGTCCAAGTTCGAGTTGGTGCTTTAGAAAACTTGGGGACAGATTTAAAACCAAAACTTGGGGACAGATTTCAAATCTGTCCCCAGGCATGGAAATCTGTCCCCACCATGAAGAGAGTACAAAATGGCGTCGACGGGGGAAGTGATTCCCCTGTCGCGCCTTTACCCCCCTTACACCGGAGGCCGGGATGACCATTATTCACTTACCCAAGTCCAAGCAAGGGTGCGGTGGCAAGATTCCTGAGTGGCTTATCCTGCCGGTGGCCCCTCAGGCTGCAGCCCGGATTCGTTTCTGCGGTGAGGATCAACTGCCCCAGGCAGTACCCCTCCGCGGAGCGCTCACCTGGATTGCGGATTTGCTGGCCCAGGGAAACGATATAGCCGGCCTGGACCTCCATGGCCCCGGGGACCCTCTGGCCACCGTGACCATGACCCGGGATATCCTGGTTATGTTGCGGGAGCAGTATCCTGATTTGCCCCTGGGCATTACCACCCTGGGTCTCGGCCTGGCCGAGTATGCCACCCTGTTGGCTGAACACGGAGTTGCCAGGGTTACCCTGCTGCTGGATGCGGTTACTCCGCAGACAGTCAAAAAAATCTATACTTGGATTCGGCCGGGCAAACGGAACACCCCCCTGGCAGAAGCGGCGGAGATACTGATAGAGGAGCAAGCCAAAGGAATCGCGGCCTGTAAAGCGGCAGGCATTGCTGTCTCCATCCAGACCACGGTGTATGGAGGGATCAATGAAGATGAGATTGAAAAAATTGCCCGCCAGACATCCGCTCTCGGTGCAGAGTCCATAAGCCTCTTGCCTGGGAAGGGATGGCTGAATACGGAAGAGAAACTGCCTCTGCCTACGGTGGAGACAATGGCGGCTCTGGCAAAGAAGGTGGCCCAGCACATCACAGTTGTTTGCCTGCCGGAACAACCATCCCAGGGCGAAAGCATCCCTCTGGCAGATGGAGGAGCTCTCAGCATACCCAAGCCGACTACGGCCAGGCCCAATGTGGCCGTACTCAGCTCCAACGGCATGGATATCGATCTCCATCTCGGGCAGGCCATCAAGGCCCTGATTTATGGCCCGAGGGAAGACGGTCTCCCTTGCCTGCTCGGGACCCGGGATCTCCCCGAACCCGGCAGCGGCGACAACCGCTGGGAACAGGTGGGTGGAATTTTATCGGATTGTTTTGTGCTTATGGCCGCCAGCGCCGGGCAAAAGCCGCGGGATATTTTAGGAAGCCTTGGCTTGACCGTACTCTTGCTGGAGGACAATGTCGAGGGGACAGTAGACGTGCTCTATGGCGGCGGCAAGAAAGGTAAAAACAGGAAATAGTGGAGTCTCTTGCGAAAAAATAGAGCCCCCTTCGACAGGCTCAGGGTGAACGGTATCAATCTTAAATCATTATAGTTTCTTCCGTCGCCGCTGACACTGCTCATGCTGAGCCTGTCGAAGCACAATAAGGCATTTTCAAAAGTTTCAGTATTTTTAAAATATAGGAGATACCCAAATGGCCATACCAGCGCGTCAGATAATCGTTTGCCAGAGTTTCCGGGTTGCCGGCGACAAGAAGGGCATTTGCCACAAGCAGACCGAAGGGTTTCTGCAATACATCGAAGAAGAGGTGCTTGACCGGGGGCTGGACTGCCTGATCAGCGCCACCACCTGTCTCAAACAATGCGATTCTGGACCCATCATGGTGATCCAGCCGGAAAACTGGTGGTTCAAGGGTGTGGACAGTGAAGAGGCAATCGACGCGATTCTTGACGGCCTTGAAGATGGCGCGCCTGCTGCCGACTACCTGATCACCGCATAGGCGGAGACAGATGACTTTTAGATCATACCTTGAGTCCGGGGGCGGTTTTTGTCCTAAATGCGGTTCCAAGGCGATTAAGGCGAGTGCGTCACCGGAAAAAACAGGAACCGATCAGATGCAGGTGTCCATGTTTTGCGCGACCTGCGGCGCCAGATGGCGGGACACTTATACTCTCAGTAAATCAGAAGATTTATGAGTTGGTATGGGTGGAGACAAAGATGATTGTATGAACCCATCAGAAGGGAGGGATATGAGATGAGCTTGAAACCCCTGGGGATGGTCAAAACCATTGTCGAGGCGGCAGGTATGGGCATCTCCTATGCCTACGATGACCTGGTATTTCTGGACCATAACTCCTTTTTGCTCCAGTTCGCCGACAATGGCGGTGAGGTCACGATTCACGTGAACAGCGAGGCGGATGAGGCCTTGGTGCGCCCTGACATTGAAAGACTGCAGGACGTTGCTTGCAATCAGAACATGCAATTTTCTCGCGGAGGGCTCTACACCCTGGTCCCTGATGGAGAAAGCTCTATTCGCATTGAGTTCAGTGAGTAAGACGGGAGGAGTTTATGGCACATGCAGTGATACGCCCCGCCCTTCCTGGCGACCTGGACGCCTTGGTGGGTCTGCTCCGGATTCTTTTCTCCATCGAGGTTGATTTTGATTTTGATGCCACTCGGCAACGCCGGGGTCTGGCGATACTCCTGGCCCATGAAGCTGCGGTTGTCCTGGTTGCCGAGGCGGCGGGGCAGGTTGTAGGCATGTGTTCAGGACAACTCATCATCTCCACGGCAGAGGGGGGATTTTCTTTGTTGGTGGAGGATGTGGTGGTTGTCGAAACATGGCAAGGGAAGGGGGTAGGGCGAGAATTGCTTGCAGCGCTGGAGCAGTGGGGCGCCGGCAAAAAGATCGAGCGTCTTCAGCTTTTGGCTGACCGCAACAATGCAGGGGCGCTGGAATTTTATCGCAAGCTCGGCTGGCAGCCCACCGAGCTTGTCTGTCAACGCAGGCGAATATAGGCAAGGAGGGAGAATCATGGCTGAATCAGGCAAGGGCGCGATTCCTGCGTTGGCTGGGTTTCCTGCTCCCAACAGCGAAGCCATCAAGGGGTGGCAGGAGTTTCTTAAGGAAGGCAATCAGTTTTTGGCCACGGCCAATAATGCCTATATTCAGCGGAAAGAGGCTTTTACCACCGCAGTTCTTTACAATCTGGTGGCCATGGCCATTGAAAAACTGATCATGGCCTTGCTTATGAAAAACGGCAAGCTGCCATACAACCACACCATGCACGATCTGGTGGAGGCCATTGATGAGTTTCTGCCCGGCGAACTGGCGGGTCTTGGGGGAGAACTCAAGGCCTGGGATGGGTTTCAGGATATTTGCGATATAGAAAGCTACTCCATCACCCCCCCGACCATGGGGCAAATAGGCGGCATGCTCAAGCTTGCCCTGGAGGTTCAGTCGCGAATCATGATCTCTGTTGCCGATTGTTGAAATCGCAGGGAAGCAAGAATTTCGAAAAGGAGCTGTTGCAACGGGTAGTAATGACGGCAGAAAGCATAAATAGTGTCTGTAACCGGTTGTTTGACGGTTGTAACGTATTGATTTCATTATAAGGAGAACGACCATGGCGAGAAAAGACGTAGAGGCATTGCTTGTTGCCGGCGGCGAAGATAAACATCTGCGGGCTAAATATGATGTGCCCGGCACCCGGGAGGAGTTTGTAGCTCTTGCTGCGCAGGACGGCTACCATTTCACGGTAGAGGAGCTTGACGTGGTGCTGAAAGAGTCAGGCGATGTTTTTGAGAAAAACGGCAATCCGGCCAAGCGGCAGATCTGGTGGGTGTAGGGGCTGCGACTAACAGGCCAGCCGCAGGGTATGCCGAAAAAAAGATTTGAAGTTGTTACGACCCGAAGGGGCCAGACGAAAATATCTGGCCCCTTCTTCCTGGATAATTAGGTGTGCTGTCCCTGGAACTTTGCTCAGCAGGTACAGCCCCATCGTTACTAGCACCATGAGCTAAAACATCTATGCATCCCTCTCGAAAAGAATCGCGCTTACTGTTGCATCGCACAAGGCATCATTGAAGAATTCCGGGGACAAAATCATTATTACACCCTCACCAGAGGTGTATTCAAACTACAAGTGTACCTTGCGCCTCAACCGCCTTGCGGTAATTTGAGCAATCTTTCGCTGCGCCAGACCCTGACTATCCTAACCTTATCTCTATCCACACGATAGACAATCCGAAAAGGGGGCCGGATCAGTTCCAGCAGAAAATCCTGCTCAAATTCCGGCACCATGCGGCCCATGCGTGGCTGGCTGGACAGCAGCTCAATGTCAGCGATAATTTCCGCGACTAGTCGGCTACCAACCTGCGGCATTGCCTGGTCGGCATAATAGGCAAGAACGTCTTCCAGGTCCTGAACTGCGGACTCCGCGAAGGTTATGGATATCGGGCTGGCCATTTCTAGGTCAGCCCAAGCCGGTTTTTCACCTCGGCAAGGGAGGTTTCGTGGCCTTGTTCCAGTTCCACCATGCCCTTGACCACGGCCCGCATAAAAGAACATTCCTCTTCGGTCTTTTCATAATCCAGCAGGTTCTGCACCACCGCCACCCCTCGCCCACGGCTGGTCAACAATACCGGCCGATGCGCCTCGGAAACATGTCGTATGACTTTGCCGGGGTTGGCTTTCAGGTCGCTTAGCGGGATGATATCCTCTGAAAATCTAGTATTCATGACATGGCCCTCCTTGGTGATCTGTTAATAGCCCTTAATATAGCACCACTAAAAAGTGCTGTACAGCGAAAATTCGTATCACTCCTGTGCTCGCGCTGTTGTTCCCCACTCCGCAGGGGCCGACAAAAATGTTCACCTCCTTCTTTTTTGTCGCAAAGCTTACACTGCCCTCTTCGCCTCTCTGTTCCATTCCGACTCAACAGTGAAACGAAAACGCATTAACTTATCGTAATTACTTAATAAAATATTATTACTTCCGGTTGGCACACCCCTTGCTCTTATACCTTTGCAAATCATTGCACAGGAGTATGAACGCCATGGAAGCAGCCTTACTGGAACGACAAGATTCGATACATCGCACAGGGGAGGCCCCCTTTGTCATGGACTGCAACAAGGACAGCCTGGCCGGGGCGGTGAGCCAGCGGGCCTGCGTCTTCTGCGGTTCCCGGGTGGTGCTCTATCCTATTGCCGACGCCCTGCACCTGGTGCACGGGCCCATCGGCTGCGCGGTATACACCTGGGATATCCGGGGCGCCCTTTCCTCCGGGCCGGAATTGCACAGGATGAGTTTTTCCACGGACATGCAGGAGATCGACGTCATCTTCGGCGGCGAGAAAAAGCTCTACAGCGCCTTGGTCGAACTCATCGACCGGCACGCGCCCAAGGCGGCCTTTGTCTATTCCACCTGCATCGTCGGGATCATTGGCGATGATATGCAGGCGGTGTGCCGCAAGGTGAGTGAAGAAAAGGGGATACCGGTCCTGCCCGTGCAGTCGGAAGGGTTCAAGGGCAACAAGCGGGCCGGTTACAAGGCGGCCTGCAATGCCATGCGGCAACTTGTAGGCATGGGCGACATCAGCGGGATCTCAAAATACAGCCTCAATATCCTGGGCGATTTCAACCTGGCCGGGGAAATCTGGCTGATCCGCGAATACTTCACCCGGATGGGCGTCGAGGTGGTGGCCAATATCACCGGTGACGGGAGAGTGGGCGATATCCAGCGGTCCCACGGCGCTGCGCTCAATGTGGTGCAGTGCTCCGGTTCCACCATGGATCTGGCCAGGATGATGGAAAAGGACTACGGGATTCCCTCGTTGCGGGTCTCCTATTTCGGGGTGGAAGACATGGCCGAGTCGCTCTATGCGGTGGCCGAGTTTTTCAAGGATGAGGAAATGATGCAGCGCACCCGGGAGCTGGTCAAAGAGGAGCTTTCCCTGATCATGCCAGAACTCATGCGGTACCGGAAGGTTTTGTCCGGCAAGCGGGCCGCCATTTACGTGGGCGGCGCTTTCAAGGCGTTTTCTCTGGTCAAGGCCTTCCGCACCATCGGCATGCAGGTGGTCATGGTCGGCTCCCAGACCG
>JAHJTI010000298.1 GCA_018829945.1 Pseudomonadota bacterium
AACGCATTTCCGTAAAAGCCGCATGACCGGGGGTGTCGAGAAAAACCACATCTCCCTGGGGAGAGCGCACATAATGCGCACCGATATGCTGGGTGATGCCGCCGGCCTCGCCCGCAGCCACGTCGGTTTTTCTGATGGCATCCAACACCGAGGTCTTGCCATGATCGACATGACCCATGACCGTAACCACCGGCGGCCGGGGAAGCATCTCGCCGCCGCCCTCCTGTTCTTCCAGATTGAGGATGGTCTGTTCCTCTGTAACACCCTGCTCGACCTCGTACCCGAAGTCAGAGGCCACCAAAGTGGCGGTTTCAACATCAAGAGCCTGGTTGATGTTGGCCATAACCCCCATCCCCAGCAACTTGGCAATAAGCTCGCCGACCTTCAGGCCCATACGGTGGGCAAGATCACCAACCGTAATGGTCTCAAGCACCTTGATCCGCTTCTTGATCGCTTTTGTTTCCGCCGCCTGCTGGACAACACCCTGGCGCTTTCCTTTTTTGCCTCCACTCCGCGAAGTGCGGCCAACCCGTAACCCGGCTGGAATTTTTCCGCCGAGGGCATCGTCAACATCCTCGATATCGATATCGGCCTGACGCTGGCTGCGCATCGGTGTTTTTTTCGCCCGGTCATGCTCGGCGGTCTCAGTGGTGAATTTTACAAACCGTTTTCCTTTTTTCCCCTTGAGTCCTTCGCCCTTGTCGCCCTCATCCTTAATGCCGGGGGCCTCTGCAACAACGGGTTTTCCCTTGACAGCCTCAACCCTCTTCGGTCTGGGCGTAAACGGACGTTGCGGGGCCGGAGCCGGAATAACAATGGCTGCCCTTTTAATTACCCTGGCAAATCCTTTACGTTGCTTATCCTGCGCAAAGGATTCCTGCTCATCGGATTCATCCTCAACTGATTCCCCCGCAGAAACTTCCTTCCCGGCTGTTTCTTCAACATCGCTTACAGAAGCTGCCTCTGGAGCTTCTTCCGGCTCCGCCGCAGACAACTCCGGCTCTTCGCCGACTTCCGGCTCTACCGGAAGCGTTGCCTTGACCACCTCATCCTTCTCGGGTTCGGCATCACTCTGAGCGGATTCCTTGGCACTTTCAACGGATATTTCCTCGGCGGGCACCCCGGCCTCCTCGTCCTCAGCTTCTGAAACAGCTTCCTGCCTCGCTTTGCTGGGCGCTTCTTCCACGGGCGGCACTTCAACCGGCACAGTCTTGGTTCTTCTGCGAATAATGGTCGTGCGTCCAGCGCCCTGAATCCTTTTTTCTTCGGTCCGGGTCTGCCCTATCCCAAGCCGTTGTCGGATATCCTGCGCTGTCTCGTCATCCAGAGTGGAACTATGAGATTTAATGGCATAGCACATCTCAATGAGGGCCGCCACCAAGTCCTTATTTTCCATTTCAGCTTCTTTAGCTAACTCGTAAACCCTGATTTTTGTCATTGCTCACTCCCGAAGAGGTCTTCCAACCCTTCGTCAAATCCCAGCACTTGTTGGCGAAACGCTCTGGATAATCCTTTTTTGTTTTTAAAAAACTTCTGCAGACAACTGTTATCCTGACAACAGTAAGCATGACGCCCATCATGCTTCCCACGGAAATCTTTCATTACACGACCGTTCTTGTCCACGGCAAACCGCCACAGCTTTTGCTGCGTTTTTCTCTGACGGCATCCCAGACATGTCCGGATCGGCGAACTGCCTTTTTCTGCAGAGGCAGTGGCCATGCTCAGCGCCCTACTTCTCTTCATCCTCGGATGAAGGCGTTTCTTCTGTATCATCTTGCCCTTGGGCCGTGTTGACTTTTTGGGCCGCAGCGATCAAGCGGGCAACTCTGTTCTCGTCAAGATTCTCCAACTCGGCTATTACAGTGGCAACCTCTGCCAGGGCCAACTCCTGAGCCGAGCTGAAACCCGCATCATAAAGCGCTTCTGCGGTTTTCTCATCCATTCCCTGCACTTCGAGAAGCGACTGGAAGCCTTCTTCGATGAATTTAGCATACTTCTGCTCACTCTTCACATCAATCCGCCAGCCCAAGAGGACCGCGGCCAATCGCACATTCTGCCCCTGTCGTCCGATCGCCAGGGAAAGCTGGTCATCAGGCACAACCACCAGCAATGTCTTCTTCTCTTCATCCACCACAACCAGAGAAACCTGAGCAGGCGACAAAGCGTTGGAAACATAGCGGGCAGGATCCGGACTCCAGGGCACGATGTCGATCTTTTCTCCCTGCAGTTCCTGGACAACATTCTGCACCCTGGAACCCTTCATCCCGACACAGGCGCCCACCGGATCAACATCCGACTCGGAGGAACTCACGGCAATCTTGGCACGCGCGCCGGGCTCACGACATACTCCCATGATCTTCACGATCCCTTCGGCAATCTCAGGAACTTCCATGGCAAACAGTTTGGTCAGGAAATCATCATTGGTACGGCTTAAGACCAGTTGCGGGTCTCTGCTGCTTTGCCTTACATCAAGCAAAAGGGCGCGGATTCGGTCCCCCTGGCGGTATGATTTGCGGGGCATCTGTTCCTTGGTCGGCAGGATGGCATCCGTCCGTCCGAGATTTACAATAATATTGCCACGCTCGAAGCGCTGGACAATGCCGTTAACAACCTCGCCCTTGCGTTCCTTGTACATTTCATAGATGACATTGCATTCGGCGTCCTTCATTTTCTGAATGATCACCTGCTTGGCAGACTGCGCGGCAATGCGACCAAGATCGGAAACGCTGTCCATCTTGCTGCCGAGTTCGTCGCCGAGCTGCACCTCCGGGTCGAGAATCAGTGCCTCGGTCAGGGTAATTTCAGTCTGCTCATCCTCAACAGCAGGAACGACATTGCGGAACTGAAAGAGTTCAACCTCGCCGATTTCATCATTATATCGAGCTTCCAACTCCCGGCGTTGACCGAACTTCTTCTTGGCTGCGGACATAACCGCTTCCTCGATGGCGTCGACCAGCAGTTGGCGATCAATCCCTTTGTCTCTACTTATCTGATCAATAATTCGTTTCAAATCTGACAGCATGGTTCTCTCCTGTCTCTCTTTCGGCGATCACGCCCAAGCATCAGCCACCGAAAGCGTTGCTTCCATTATGGTCAACACCGGCCGGGCTGTTTCAAAACTCAATAACCAGCCGGGCCTTTTTCATCCGAATAAACGGAATTTCTATTATACCATTGTCGGTGCGCAGAGTTACCGACTCCTGGCTCACGTCTTCAATCACGCCAACACACTGGTTCTGCCCGTCAATGGGCTCTTTCACAACCACCTTGGCCTTTTTCCCCTTGCAACGCAAAAAATCTTTCACCCTCTTTAAAGGCCGATCAAGACCGGGCGAAGAGACCTCAAGACTGTATGATTGTTCAATGGGATCCTCCACCTCAAGAAGATGGGCAACCTCACGGCTGACCTTGGAACAATCATCAATGCCGATACCATTTTCATGATCGATGAGCAGCCGAAGAACCCACCCATGCGCCTCACGTCTGAACTGCAGCTCGACAAGTTCATAACCGAAATCCTCGACCACCGGCAGGACAAGCTGTGTCAAACGGCCCACCAGGGGTGATTCTATCGCATCCTCTTCCATAGCACAGTATACCAATAAAAAAAGCGGGCCAGAGCCCACTTTCTAAAAGTAACCGGATCGGAATGACCGGTTCATTAATGCCTGACAATACCACCTAACCCGAACAGTACTCTTGTCCCCTAAAAAAACATTGCGTTTTCTTTCCGGCAGGGACCAGAACGTCCGGAGCTAAGCTGGAGCGGGAAACGGGATTCGAACCCGCGACCTTCAGCTTGGGAAGCTGACACTCTACCACTGAGTTATTCCCGCAAGCCCGAATAATTCTGTAGATTATACAATTATTTTACCACTTGTCAAGAGTCTCCCCGCATCCGGGGGGAAACTCCAGAGATGACAGCCCGCGGGCGCGGGTTTTAGAGGACGGCGCGGACAGCCTCCGTGGCAAGCTGCAGGAGTTGATCAGGAAGGATCCCCATGGCGATGATGATCAGGACCAAAGCAACACTCACTGCCTTGGCGACACCACCGACAACCACGGCAGGACGATTCTCCGAACCGGTGGAATAGGTTACCCGAACCACGGAGAGATAATAATAGATGGAGATGGCGGTATTGATGGCTGCAAGAATAACCAAGGGAAGATGACCGGCCTTGTAAGCCCCGGTCAACAACATGAATTTACCCATAAAACCCACAAAAGGAGGAATCCCGGCCATGGCAAACATGCTGACCGCCAGCGTCAAAGCCAGCAATGGGGAGCGTGCATGCAGACCGCTCAAGTCATCAACCGCAAGGTTCTCGCCGTGCTCAGACACCTTGCAGATGACCAGAAAGCCGGCAAGGTTCATTACCAGATACCCGACAATATAATACAGCGAAGCGGCGTAGCCAACCTCCTGCATGGTCACAAGACCAAGCAGAACATAACCGGCATGCGCTATGCCGGAGAAGCCGAGCATCCTTTTGATGTCGGTCTGAACCAGGGCGACAAGATTGCCGTAAAACATCGAGCAGACCGAAAGGACGATAAGCAGCGTGACAATAGCCTGCCCCTCGGGGGTGGCCATTGCGGTAAGACGGATAAGCATGGCCACGGCGGCAACTTTCGGAACCGAGGCGATAAAGGCGGTTGTTTCGTTGGAAGCTCCCTGATAGACATCCGGAACCCAGGAATGAAAAGGGAACACCGCCAATTTGAAGAAAAAGCCGCCCAAGACCATAGCGATGGCAATGAGCGCCGCAGGACTGCCCATCATCTGATGGAGTCTCGGCAGAAGTTCGACAAGATAGGTGGTGCCGGTAAGACCAAAAAGGTAACTCATGCCAAACAGCATCACTCCGGTGGCGACGACTCCGAAGAGGATATACTTGATGGCCGACTCCATCTGCATCCTCAAGCCGGTCCGGTCATCACGCATGGGGACCAGAAGATAGAGAGAGTAGGATGAAAGTTCAAGAGCGATAAACATGGTGAGCAACTCAACGCTGCTTACCAGCATGACAAGACCCAGCGTGCTCAAGGTTAAAAACAGGTAATACTCGGGGCGAATCTCGTCGTCGATTCCTTTCAGCTCCGCACTGAACAGCAGAACAACTGCAAACCCCATGGAAATTATCAGTTTGATCAACTGGGAGAAGAAATCAATCCGGTATGCATCGAAAAAAAGGCTGCCCTCCTGACGCAGGCACACCAAACAGACAAGCACATTGATCAACGCCAGGCTCAAGGTCACGGCACGAGCCTTTTTGCCGCCGACCTTGCCGGTGCTGACCAGGAAAAGGACCAGACTCCCCAACAGAAGAAATAATTCTGGAGCAAACAGCATGAGCTTCATTTTGTATCCTTTGCGTAAGTTCCTTAAAAATCCACAGAAAGTTCCGTTACGGAATCATCAGCTTTGCAATAGAAACAGCACCATCACCCGTGACCACCCCCACCTGCTCAA
>JAHJTI010000116.1 GCA_018829945.1 Pseudomonadota bacterium
CAGAACACCGGTTATGAGTCGTTTCATGTTAATCCTGTCATGGCCGATCCTTGCTGCGGATGCTCAATTTGGGTGCGTCTGTTCAGTCTGTTCGCCAGTTTTGCCATAACGCCGCTGCCGTTTCTGAAAGTCCAGAATGGCATTCAGCAGATCCTGCTTTCTGAAGTCAGGCCAGAGAATTTCCGTGAAATACAGCTCCGCATAGGATGCCTGCCACAGTAGAAAATTGCTCAGTCGTGCTTCTCCCCCGGTGCGAATCAACAGATCCGGATCGGGCAGGCCGGCAGTGTACAGGTGCTGCTCAAGCACTGCCTGGTCGATTTTTTCCGGAATCAGAGTCCCATCAAGGCATTTTTGCGCGATTGACTGTACGGCTTGGGTGATTTCACTTCTACCGCCATAACTCAAGGCGAGATTGAGAATCAGCCCTGTATTACCAGCTGTTTGCTGGATCACCCGTTCCATCACCTTACGGACTTCGGCGGGGATTCTGTCTTTCTGTCCCAGGCATCGCAAGCTTACATTGTTCTCCACCATGGTGCCCAGTTCGCTTTCCAGAAAGGATTTCAGCAATCCCATGAGGGCCTGAACTTCAAGAGGCGGGCGTTTCCAGTTTTCCGTGGAAAAGGCGTACAGGGTAAGCACTCCGACGCCAAGTTCCCGGGCGGCGCGAACGATATCCTGTACGGATTCGACCCCGGCCCGATGACCCATGATCCGTGGTTTGCCTTGTTGCTCGGCCCACCGGCCATTGCCATCCATAATGATAGCTATATGGCGGGGCAGGGTTGCAGTGTCGGGCTTGGGCATTGGCGTATCTCGATTTTTAGCAGATTACAGCAAACAACCGGCTGAAGCAAGGGCGGGGAAGGGGGGCAGAAAATGTTCAGGCCGTTGTAGTCAGAGAATATCGCAAATCAGACAGTGAGAACGGCTTGAAATGATGCAGCGAAGCCGCGCCGTAAATACTGCTGTCCGCGGCAAAAGCCGGAAAAACATCTGATTCGCAACGACACCTAAACCGCCATGACCTCTTTTTCTTTTTCAGCAAGGATTTCATCGATTTGCTTGATGAACTTGTCGGTGGCGTGTTGGGCCTCATCCTGCAACTTGAAAAAATCGTCTTCAGGGATTTCTTTGTTGGCTTTCTGTTTTTTAAGGATATCGATGGCATCACGGCGTAAATTGCGGATGGCCACCCGGTGCTCCTCGCTGATCTTTTTGACGTTCTTGACCAGTTCTTTCCGTCGTTCTTCGGTGAGCTGGGGAATGGAGATCCGGATCATCTTTCCGTCGTTCGAGGGATTGAGGCCAAGGTCAGAGGAGAAAATAGCCTTTTCAATGGCGGGAAGAAGCTGGGTGTCCCAAGGCTGGATAACCAGCATTCTGCTTTCAGGGATGGTCACGGTGCCCACCTGATTGAGCGGCAGCGGTGAACCGTAGGCCATTACTTTTATCCCGTCGAGCAGGGCAGTCGTTGCCCGACCGGTCCTGATTTTGGTGAGATCGCGCTTGAAGGCCTCGATGTTCGCCGTCATTTTTTCGCTTAAAGCGTCGTTAATTTCACTCATTGTCCTCTCCCTGTATCAACGTGCCGATCTGTTTGCCGCAGATGGCTTTTTTCATATTGCCGGGGATATTCATGTCAAAAACCATGATGGAGGTATTGTTGTCCATAGCCAAGGAGATTGCTGCCGAATCCATGACTTTAAGTCGACGCTGCAAAACCTCACTGAAGCTGAGTTTGGAAAACCTGACCGCTTTTTTGTGCTTGAGAGGGTCCTTGTCGTAAACGCCATCAACCCTGGTGGCCTTGCAGACCAGATCGGCATTGATTTCAAGAGCCCGCAGCACTGCGGCCGTATCCGTGGTGAAGTATGGGTTTGCGGTGCCTGCCCCGAAGATTACCACTCTGCCTTTGCGGAGATGATGGACTGCTTTTTGACGGGAATATGGCTCGCAGACTGTAAGCATGGGAATGGCGGAAAGCACCCTGGCCGGGATGCCTTTTCTTTCAAGGGCATCCTGCAGGGCCAGGGCATTGATCACCGTGGCCAGCATGCCCATGTTGTCGGCGGCTGCCCGGTCCATTCCGGCAGAGGCTCCGGCTACCCCACGAAAGATGTTGCCCGCGCCGATGACCAGGCTGGTCTCAACCTTGAGGTCTACGAGGTCCTGAATTTCCCTGGCGAGATAGTCAAGCACCTTGGTGCTGATGCCGAAAGCGGCGTCACCCATAAGGGCTTCGCCGCTCAACTTCAGAAGAACTCTTTGGTATTTAGGGGCCGTCAAGGAATTATCCATATTTTCCTGGTCATTCATTTACGGCCACTTATGCCGTTCTTTTCATGATAATGCCGTGATTCTTTGCAAGCATCGGCTTGGCTTTGGTCACGGTCGGGTCACCCGGTGTGTTGTGAAAACAGCCTTACACGCCAACCTGAAAACGGGCGAAGCGTTTAATGCTGATGCTTGCACCAAGTTTGGCGGCAACTTCCTTAAGCAGATCCTGGATGGAGATGTCGGGGTTCTTGACGAACTTTTGCTCCAGAAGACAACTCTCGGCAAAAAAACGGTCCATCTTGCCGCCTACCATTTTTTCGGCGATGTTCGCGGGCTTGCCGGAATCGATGGCCTGCTGGATGAAGATGTTGCGCTCACGTTCCGCCAGATCCGCGGGTACTTCCTCGCGATTGATGGAAACCGGGTTGGCTGCTGCAATATGCATGCAGATGTTCTTGGCGAACTCGACGAACTCCGGTTTTTTCGCAACAGAATCATTGTCGCATGTTAACTCAACCATCACGCCCAGCTTGCCGCCGGCATGGATGTAAGTTTCGATAATGCCTTCGTTGAATTTGACGAAGCGTTTAACGCCGCTGTTCTCGCCGAGCTTGGCTACCAGCTCATTGAGCATATCTTGAATGGAAAGCGCGGGGTTTTTAACGAATTTTTGATCCATGAGGTCGGCAGGAGAAGCAGGAGAAGTCTCTGCAACATGCACGGCAACATTTTTGGCGAAGTCGATAAATGCGTCACTTTTGGCGACAAAATCGGTTTCGCAGTTTACTTCCACCATGACGCCCAGTTTTCCGTCATCCTGGATGTAGGTTTCCACCAGGCCTTCACTGGTTGCCCGACCTGCACGCTTCTGAGCAACAGCCAGACCTTTCTGGCGGAGCAGATCGACGGCTTTTTCCATGTCGCCGTCGGTCTCGGTGAGGGCTTTTTTGCAATCCATCATGCCCGCGTTGGTTTTGTCGCGGAGTTCTTTTACCATCTGACTTGTAATATTCACGGTTCTACCTTCATGTGCTCTTGTAATCTGGAAGCGACTCTATGGCGAAGTCCCCGGCCGGACTCACAAAGTTCGGCCGGAGCGCTTTTTAGAGAGGCAGATTTATGCTTCGTCGCCTTTTGCAGCAGCAGCCTTGGCTTCGGTGTCCTTATCGGTGGCAGCCCGATTGACTGCGGCAAGTTTTTCCTGGCCGCTCAACACGGCATCCGCCATTTTTGAGGCAATCAACTTGATGGCGCGGATGGCGTCATCGTTGCCGGGGATGAGATAATCAATGCCTTTGGGATCACAGTTGGTGTCAATAAGAGCAACCACCGGGATGCCGAGGCGATTGGCCTCTTCGATGGCAATCGCTTCGCGTTTCGGATCAATGAGGAAGATGGCAGCGGGCAGCCCCTTCATGTTTTTGATGCCGCCCAGGTTGCGATCCAACTTGATCGCGTCCTTCTGGATCTGGAGGGCTTCTTTTTTATGGTAATGGTTGATGGTGCCGTCTTCCTGCATGGCTTCGTATTTCTTCAGCTTGTCAACACTGTTCTTGATGGTCTGGTGGTTGGTCAGCATGCCGCCGAGCCAGCGGTTGTTGATGTAGTACATGCCGCAACGCTCGGCTTCTTCCTTGATGATATCCTGTCCCTGGCGTTTGGTGCCGACAAAAAGCACAGTGCCGCCTTTGGCTGCAGTCTTGGCGATGAATTCGAAAGCCTTGTTGAACATCGGCAGGGTTTTGTCGAGGTTGATGATGTAAATCTTGTTGCGGGCGCCGAAGATATACGGCTTCATTTTCGGGTTCCAACGGCGGGTCTGATGGCCGAAATGCATACCGGCCTCCAGCATTTCCTTCATGGTAACGTAAGACATGGTACTTCTCCTTTGGTTTTGGTTTTTTCGTCCACCCCATCGCTCCAACCCGAATCCGGGCACCAGAGGAGCATTTGCAGGGGTGTGTTTATTTTTGAACCCGAATTGTTTAACATCTGGGCTCTTTTTTTGCAAGCACTGTTTGGCTTGGTGTGGTGAGCAAATAAATTGTCCGCCTTGTTTTCAATTTTCTCTTGGTACAGAGCAAATTCGGGCTAATTGTGCGCTGCAATTTCTGCCGGTTTTCGTGTTCCCGAGAATTTACTGGAAAAAAGTTGCAAACGAGTCATTGCATTGCTAGGGTAAAGGGATTCTTGCGTTTGTAAGGGTTTTTTCGACGTGTCGAACAAAGCTATTTCTTGCCATGTTTATCTAAATCATCTCATCTGGCATTGCATGCCATTAGTGAAATTTCTTTGCCGTGGGTAATAATTTTTCGTTGCCCTTGTTGCGTTGATAGGTGTTTCGCTCTCCAGCCATTACTTTGGATGATTAGTTTGCCAGTTTTGCAAGCAGTTTATGCAGGAGGCTTCTGCCGTTAAAACTAATTTAATCCCATTTCATCGTGCTACCTTGCGGGAAGCATACGACAGTTTTGCTTTTTTCCGTGCCTGAGGTCTGAAATACCAAACTGACGTTTGATAAAAACGTGCAATTGAAAAAAGAACACGGGAATGGCAAATGCGGCGGGCAAGGAGAAGCGCTTGAATATCGCATCTTGCTCAGGATGCTTGACGCCCTTGATGAAGCTGTTATTGGCGTAAACGAAAGAGAGGAAATCCGTTTTTGTAATCGTGCAGGTGAAAAGCTTTTGCTCTATCCGGCAGATGATCTCCGCGGCCGTTTGATCTGGTCTATATTCCGCACCAACACAGCCGATATTCTTCGCCCTTTTTTATGCGCCGCCGATGGGGATTTCTGCGTTTCCGGACAGGGGGAACGGGTTTTTCGAGTCGGTCTTGAGGGGCGGTGTGGAAATAATTGTTACGTCAACGTCCAGGTCGTCCCATTTCTCAGTGCAAGTTCGGTTTACTTCCTGTTTATTTTGAAGTGCCCTGGAAAGGCGTCCGGCTTTATCTGGCAACGGCAGTGGAATGTCACGGTAACTCCCGTGGATGAAGAATTGGCCGCGATTGAGAAGAAACTGAAGGGGCTTGACGACATTCTGTCTGAGCTGTTGCCGGACCCTTCCGTCGAGACCGGACAGATTTTATTCGGCCTGAGTGAGATTAATCTCTCTCTTGTCCGGATAAATCATCTTTTGCAACGCTCCCCTCTCAAAACAAGCAATAAGGCTTTTCTTGCCATAAAGGTGATGAACCTCTGTGTCGAGTACTGGATCGAATGCTGTGGAACGGACAAATTCGATCTTGCCCGTGAATCCAAACTCTGGACGGTTTACACCAATCCTGATGGTTGGGAGCGTGCCCAAACCCTTGAAAAATATCTCGATGTAAGTACGTTACCGAAAAGGCCGAACTGGAGAAAAATATTGGCCACCGCCAACTTCGTTTTGCACAATTGCCTTGATCCTTCCCCCCTCCGCGAAAAGCTTGAAAAAGCTTTGGAACAACTCCTTTGCTGTATGGATGGTTAGTCTGGTCCGCCGACAAGCGACGCTGCAGTTTTTTCAATAGTAACCACCTCTCCATTTGTTGTTCTGTTTGATAAATGATGTTGTTTCGCCATCTTGTATTTCATTAACAATTTTAACAATCTGGTTTGTTGACGCGGCTGGTTGATGTTGACCAAGATATACCTAACATCAATTGGAGTTGGGCGTCAGCAATGTATAAGTGTTTGTTGATGTCGATTACTCCCAATGCTCGGCTGAAAGGGAGGTGAGGGGCTGTGATTGAGAAAATAAAGATTTTTGACGGATAAGATGGGCGTTTCGCCGGGGTGTCCAGGAAAAAACTGCATTCACCTGATAATAACGATTCACATGTGAACAATATAATGAAGGGAACCTGCATCCCTTTAATGATTTTGCTGCCTGTATGCTCCGCCACGAAATGTAATGGTCAGTGCAGGGTCAAGCCGTCTCCTTGGACCGAATCGTTTTACCCGTCTGTGCCGAGGGATTGAAGGTAATGATTTCGGCGAGTTTCGGTTTCATCATGGAGAACATTCCACAACATCAAACAGGAGGATATGGAAATGGCAGGTGAACTTGTAAACATGTCGGATCAGTTCAAGGGGTTGCCGATGGGCGAACTCATTGGGGGTCCCCTCAATGCGGCTTGCGAGGCCCAGGTAAAACTGGCACAAGCAACCGCCGATTTCATCAAGGTAATCGGATTTCTGCCGCCCAGCAGTGCAACCGATCCTTACAGCGGTGGGACACGTACGGCCACGTTCAAATTCAAGAGGCCGGTGGACAACCCTGCGGTCAAGCCGGGAGAACCGGGTTCGACCATGGAAGAGGAAGTCGAGTTGTGCGTGCCCCTGCTCGCCATCGTCAAGGTTCCCAATTTGAGCATTACAACGGTTGATGTTTCTTTCGACATGGAGGTCAAATCTTCATTTTCATCGAAAGAGTCTACCGATGCCCAAGCCTCGCTTGAAGCTGAGATGTCTTTTGGATGGGGATGCTTCAAGGGATCGGTAAAAGTTCAGGGCTCAGTGGCGACCCACAAGGAAAACGCACGGAGTTCGGACAACTCAGCGAAATACCATGTGCTGGTTCATGCCGAAGACAAAGGCATGCCGGAAGGTCTTGCCAGGGTTCTGGATATTCTCCAGACCGCTTGCGTTCCCCGGGCGATCGGTCCGGCGCAGCCGGTGCCCGCCCTGGCAGCAGCCTAACGGTAGGTATTACCGCAAACGATGAGAAGCCGAAGTAATAGCTAACCTTTACCCATCACGGCCCGGGTCGTCGTCAGGCGCACCCGGCGCCGTAAAATATCGAGGGGACATGTTTGACCTTACGGAAGTTAAATACGTCAAACGCATCACAGTAGGCAGCGATAACCCTGGCCGGATGAGCACGCCCGAAGAGATAGAGGCTGCGGCCGCCCTGCTTAACAAGTGCCTGACAGGCACGCCCAAAGGCAGCATCCTCGCCACCGAAAAGAGTTTTGCCGTATTGCAGATGGGCGAACATCAGGTCGTGCTCCAGTGGATCGTTTACCATGTCGGGTTTACTCGCAAGCCGATCTGGCTTGATGACTGATTCGGGTGAGGGGCACTCATGGGCAATGAAAGTTTTGATGATCTGCTCCAGGCGTTTCAGTCGGCCTTGGTTACCGCACAGGACTCGTTGCGAATACGGAGTGAAGAGGCTGTGCGACAGAGGTGCGCGGCAGAAGATATCGGTGGGGGGCGCTCTGCTTTCTACACCTTTGTCATTCCGCAGAATGGCTCGGATGGAAACAAATACGAGGTGTTGCCCTTGCCGGTTTCAAGTTTCCGTGCATATCACCGCCCCCGGATATCCATGCTCTCGCTGGAGTTCGAATGCGACTTGATAGAAAAAAGGCTTCCCGGAGCATCCCGGCGTTATTCGCTGGTGATAGAGGCACGCAATCAAAAAAGGTGGTGGAACAAAAAGCGGCGCCGGATGCAAATTGTTTTTCATGGAAATGACCACCCTTCCGGCGAAGTAAGAATAGACGGAAAATTGCTTGTGAAGATTCCCCGATATGGTGAAGCCGGCAAGGGAGACTCAATGCCGGAAGCAAAAAGGTCAATATTCTCAAAACTGATATATCTCCTGCGAAACTTAGGGAAACAGCAAAGATTTCCCATGACGATGGAACAGTCGGAAAGGGTCAGGGAAATAGTGGGGCAAGCGGACGTCGAGAACCTGGCGCGCAGCGAAACGGCAACAGGTTGGAAAGCAATTTTTTAAAATGATTTTATGAGGAGGGAAAAATGAACAAATACAGCATCGTTAAAAGAACAATCGCGGTCGTTTCTTTTCTGGCGATCATTGTTGCCGTAACATCTTTGGGGTCGGGATGTTATGCCGGGGTCGACAAAGATTTTGAAGGTTCGTGGACCGGGGAGGTAAATAGCTCGGTGGCGACTCTTACCCTGCAGCAGTCCGGCAAGTCGACATTTACATACGAAAATCCGCGCAGTTGTGTCCTAACTGTCAAGTTCTTAAAAAATGCCGAAAATAATGGGCGGGAATATTCGATCACCGAGTCAACGGGCGGGTTCTGTGACAAGTTGTTGTTGGGCAGGCTCTCTTTGAACAAAAAAGGAGACAATAGTCTCTCCTGCGAACTGACCTCCCTTGACGACAAATCATCAACAAAAATATCGGAAAAAGGGATGTTACGTCGGCCCGGCAAATAGCTCTGGATCAAGGCTGTAAACCGTCCCGTTTATCGGTACGCCTGGATTGGAGAATAATTGAAAACAAGGAGAAGACATGGCCAGCAACATACCGCTGAACGATCTGATCGAGGCGTTGGCGGGCGCCGTTATTGAAGCCCAGGACAATATCGAGCAGCATCAGATCTCCAACCTGCTGGGGTATTTCGACAGCCAGAACCGGCCCAAGAGCCTGGTTGTCAGAATGCCGTCAATTCATCCCCAGGCTGAAGAGGGGTCTGAAGACATGTACCGTGCGCCGCTGCTTCCGCTTGTTTCTTCGAACATGTTGAAAATCAAGGATGTCGAAATCACCTTTGACGTGGACCTCGGTCAGTTTACGGAAGAACCGGCCATACAAACGGATAAGGCAAATACCGATGATGTACGGCAGGAAAACGACGCGCAAAAAAAGAACATCTTTGTCGATATAGGCGGTGGGAAGCAGAGCAAGGCGGGGAGCATACACGTGATTTTGCGCGTGGAGGGTTCGGAGCCTACTGAAGGCGCGGCCAGGCTGATGAATCACCTGACCCAGACGCAGGGAGTGTTCAAGACGTTTAAGGTGGAGTGAATGGTTGCCTGAAACCGGGCAACACGGGCGACCTGCGAAAATCATCGAGTCAAAAGGAGGTGCGTTAATGGCGATATATAAAAACGGATCAACCGGTGATGATGTGACGCGTATCCAGAAGGCGTTGAAAGACGCGGGCTTTTATCTGGGGGAACCGGACGGAGTATTTGGCCCCCAAACCGAGAGCGCGCTCAAAAAATTTCAGACTAAAACAGGGCTGGGGGCGGACGGGATTGTGGGTCCCGATACCTGGGGGAAGCTTTTCCCCTCCTCGGTTCCAGCGGCCAAGGAGATGTCAGGCGATCTGGACTCGTGCTGCCTGGCGCTCACCGGATCATTCGAGACCTCGCAGCTCTCCCCGGACTGTTTCGCCGCAGTGACCGGTAATTTTGATGGCCAGGGCATGAGTTTCGGAGCACTCCAGTGGAATTTCGGGCAGGGAACGCTTCAGCCGCTTCTGAAGGAGATGTTCGCCAATCATCAGGACATCGCCTCGAGAATTTTCGGCGCCAATCTGGATCAATTGCAGCAGGCGATCAACGGAGGCAAGGACGCAGCCTTGTCTTTTGCCGACTCGATTCAGAATCAGGCAAAGCATACCATTGCAGATCCCTGGAGACAGATGTTCAGGTCACTCGGGCTCACCCCGGAATTTCAGGCAATCGAGGTGCGAGGGGCGGCAACGTATTATGCAAAAGGCATTCGGCTGTGCCAGGATTATGGACTCTGGTCCGAGCGCGGCAGGGCGCTGATGTTCGATATCTGCGTCCAGAACGGAAGTATTGCGGAGAATGTCAAAACGTTGATCCTGTCGGACTTCGGGAACTTGCCGCAATCAGCCTCGCCGGAAGAAACCGAGCTGGCAAAGATGCGCATCGTGGCGAACCGGCGGGCTGAGGCTGCTAATCCGAAGTTTGTGGAAGACGTCCGGCGGCGCAAACTCTGCATCGCCGAAGGCAAGGGGGTTGTTCACGGCATCAACTATGACCTTGCCGCACAGTTTGGCCTGGGTCTGGATAAAGCAGGGGACTAGCGTAACAGCAATGTATCATGATGACGCACATTTTTTGGGTCAGGTCTCAACTTGTGACACTGAAAACACAAATAATTCTTGTCAACAAAGAAGGAGATTCCAATGCCTATCGTTCAAAATCAACTTATTCCTGCCAATGCAGGCCTTCCAGGATATGCCGTTGCAAAAGAACTTGCTCGTCAGCAGGTTGCACATTTCGGTGCCGTACGAGGGGCCGGAGCGGGTGTTGGTCCCGGGTCGTGCTGTGCGGCTGTTGCGGTCATTCCCAACCCTGGCCTTGGTTTTGCGGCGGCTCCGGCTGTCGCCGGGTTTGGCGCGGTTCCGCCCGGTGGGGTCGTGCCTCCTGCAGTTGCCGGGGCGCCGCTTCCCTATTCCGTCGTCTATGGTAATTCCCAGATGGCCGCGGGTGGGTTGGTACTCGGGCCGGTTGCCGGCCATGCGGAGCGCGCGGCTCTCACCAACACCCAGGCCGCGGGTCTGGGGCTGGGCTGCCTCCACATGGTGGCGCCGAATCAGGCGGTTCTGTTTGTGGAACTGGCACCTTGCGGCGGTTGCGCCGGCTGGCTTAACGGCGTGGCTGGCGCCGGCGTCGCCAACCCTTTCAACGGCATCATTAACGGTGCGGGCGTTGTGACCCTCAATGTCTGGTACCGCTGGTCTTATCCTGGCCCTCCGGCTTTGCCTGCGATTGCCGGAGTAGCGCCTGCGCTGGCTGTCCCGGGTGGTGCCGCGATGAATGCCTTCCATGCCCTGCTGCTGCCAGCCGAACTTGCTGATATCAACGGCGCGAGTTGGTAACGACCGGCCATGACGGCGACCGGTCATCCCGGTTGCCGTCATGAGGCAGTTCGCTGCCGGAAACTCATCAGACACACTAAACGATACCCTGAGAGGACTCTTCAAAAGGAGATTCCCATGAATAATCTGCATAAAATAAAAACTCAATCGCAGCACCTTGTTGTTCGCCTTACTTTGGTGGCAACGTCGATCTTGACTGTTTTTCTCGCGGGAACCGCTGCGTTCGCCGCTCCGCCGGCCACAGTTGCTTCATGCGAGGGAATTAAAGCTGCATATCCTATCCTCGGAACGCAATGCGAGAAGCAATACGGCAAAATCAACCATGCGCCTGCAAACGCAGAGGATCGGCTTACGACTTTCAGGGCCAGAATCTCCGTGTTGCAGATATTCAGAAAGGCGCTCCTCTGCAATGGAATGTTTGGTGCAAAGCAAAGCGCGCAGGAAAGTTTCAAGAGCGGGGAGGATGGCCACCTAACGGCCCTCGTCAATCTTCGTCAGGCAATGGATAAAGCGGGAGACTTGAACGTTCCCCCGGCGTACACCGACAATGACTTGGAGTCGATCTTGATCAAAAAGCAGCAATGCAAGTAGGCATCCGTTGCATCAAAGGCGCACGGCTCCTCTTCGAGTTAGGTGGAATTCCGGGGACAGCTTGTTCTTCTATTCTGATTCCATGGCTGTCCCCGAAATTGAGTCCGGTAGGGTGGGCAAACGACTGTATCGTTTGCCCACAGGACCTAATTTAACCCGAACTATCAATGCAAAGAGTACGGATCTGACACTGGCCCGAATATTCCCATCAAGCAAAGCTCCGAGAAGGTGTTCCTGATTACGGAATATAATGGGGAAAATGATTGAGGAATCGACAACAGAACAACCGGAAATGCAGCGAGGTGGCAAGAAACGCACTATCTTTTTCTTGCTGTTGCTGGTCGCGGCAACCAGCCTTGTCGCGAGCGTTGTTTTGATTGCCCATCATTTGACATACAAGAGGGGGGTGATGGAATCCGTCAAGAGTCGACTCACCTCCCTGACCTTCCAGGCGACCTTATCAATTGATCGGGTCGCCCGCGAAGTAATCGACAACGGTAATTCGATCGCGGATCAGTTGAGTAGCGGCGCATTGACCCCAAAAGCCGCACAGGCAAGGATTAGGGGGCTTCTGGAGCGTTACCCCCATTTTCTTAGTTCCGCCCTTTCCTATAAACCGTATGCCTTTGATCCGGGCCGCAGACTCTATTCAGTGCTGCTTGCGAAAAAAAACGGGCGTATCGAGCGGATCCAACTTGATAAGGTATACGATTACACCAAGCCGGAATACGACTGGTTTGGGGCAGCGATCGACAATGGACCGCAGTGGTCGCAGCCCTTTTACGGCGAAGCCTCCAGCTCTCTTCTGGTTGCATATTCCGTACCTTTCTACAGTAAGGATAAGGGGGGCGATCGTCGCTCCGCAATGGGCGTTGTAACCATTACCATTTCGATAGATGAGATCGGAAGGGTCATCGAATCTCTGGATCTGGGGCCGACAGGTTTCGGCGCGCTCGTTTCGCAAAAGGGGGCATATCTGTACCACCCGGACACGGAACTGGTGATCTCGCGCAAAACGTTGACCCATATTTCATACGAGCAGAGCGACCGGGACAGGCAGATCCTGGCTGAACAGGCTGGCAAACGCGGCTCGGGAGTGCTCGATCATCGGAGCATAAGCACCGGACTTGATTCCTGGCTGATCTACGCCCCTATCCCGTCCACCGGATGGTCCATGCAGAATACCTTTATTAAAGATGATCTGCCTTGGGATGTCGATCTGTTGCGCCGACAACTCATATGGATCACTATTGTCCTGGTGATCTTCGCCTCCTCGGCGGCCGTGCTTTTGTATCGGGCAGGCAGTGGCAACCGGACGCGCTTATGGGCTGCGTCGGTGACGATGGCGATTTTTTTTGCGGCGGGTATCAGCGTTCTGTGGAAGATTTCACTTTCCCATAATTACATAAGCAGGAATGCAGGCATCCGGATCAACGATAAAGCGGCGTTGACTCGGATTATGAATTCTTATATCCGGGCATCATCGGACAGGCATACCGAGGCACCGGTGTACATACCGACCGGTATCTTTATCGAATCCGCTACGTTGAGCTCTGCTGGAGACTTGGCTGTTTCCGGGTACATCTGGCAAAAATACCGGTTGGGCGAACAGGATGCGGTGCCCCGTGCATTCACGATTGGCGGCGCATCAAGCCTGACAATGGTGGAAAAGTACAGCATCAGGGAGAATGGATACGAAATCCTACGCTGGTATGTAAGATGTATGGTTCCACAGCAGATAGATCATTCAAAATATCCGCTTGAACAGGACAAGTTAAGCCTGCGAATACTGCACACGGATATGAACCATAACGTTTTTCTGGTGCCGGATCTTGCCGCGTATAATTTCATAAATCCCACCGCCCTTCCCGGACTTCGGAAGGACTTGGCCCTGCCGGGCTGGAAAATTGTCCGTAGTTTTTTTGAGTTGCGGAAAAACATCTACAATACCAATTTCGGCCTGGAGCGCCCCCTGAATAAAGACAGATTCCCGTCACTTTGCTTCAGCTTCGAAATCAAAAGGAACTTTACCGACGCCTTCATTTCCAACCTGACTGCTCTCATAATCGTGACAATTCTTCTCTTCACGCTTCTTATGATCACGAGCAAGGATGAACGGCGCGTGAGTTTCATGCAAGTCGGGAGCGGCAGGATACTCAATATCTGCGCTTCGATGTTTTTGGTTATAGCCTTCAGTCATGTTAGTATCAGGCGAACGATTGTGGTGGAGCAGGTTTTTTACTTGGAATATTTTTTCTTTCTGACCTATTTCATCATCCTGCTGGTCTCGATAAACTCGGTTTTGTATGCTGTGAACGCGAACATCCATCTGGTTCAGTACCGGGAAAACTTGATTCCAAGACTCTGTTACTGGCCTTGTCTTTTTGCCCTGCTATTCACCATCTCCGTATTTATTTTTTACTGAGTTTCTGTCTTTAATTTGCCGCAGCATTTCCCGTTGGTTCCAAGTCTGCCTGTGGTGGTGTCCGGAAAGTGGCGGTAAATATCGAGCAGGGGGAGGAACGGCTTCATGAAGCTGCATGAATCCACACGCATCAGAAGGTTCAGCGCCTTGATCGTTTTTACAGTTTTAACAGCATTCGCTCCTTCTTTGTCAGCCATGTCTTTGGACAAGAGCAAACCCTACGTTCTTTCCGTGGTTTCCGGGAACACCGAGCATGCTGATTCGGCGGGGCTTGCGGAAGCGATCACCGTGACAATTGCCAATGGTGACGCGTTGTTTGACGAGGCGAGGCGCAACGGCAAGAATATCATTCTTTTTTTTGATCGCATGCCGTTGAAGGAAGTTTATCCACAGTCATATGACATTAACAGCGATACAGGCGAGCTGCGTTTTTTCATCGGCCACACCAACGCTCCGATTGCGCTGTGGGGCCATTTTATTTCCTCGCGCAAGACCGGGGAGTTTTTTAGCCGCAAGGTTTCAGTCAGCGTGGGACTCGAAGATCAAGCGCCGATCCCCACATCGGTGGAGAACGAAAAGTCATTCACTCTGGTCCTGGTAAACAAGACATGGTTCACCGTCAGCATCATTATTATCGTGGCGCTTATCGTTCTTTTCCTGCTTCTTGCCGCAAAGACCAATATCCTTCGCGATGTCGGTCCGAATCCCGATGTAGGGAAAAAGCCTTACAGTCTCGCACTTGTACAGATGGCTGTCTGGTTTTTTGCCATAATGACCTCATGGTTGCTGCTCTACGTGGTAACGCACAGCTTTAACACGATCTCCGATACGCTTGTTCTCCTGATGGGCATCAGTGCAGGCACGGGAATAGGAGGAGTGGCTATCGATACGAACAGGGCGAGACCTGTGAAGCAATCACAGGGGTTCATAAAGGATATTGTATCGGACGACTACGGCGTCAGTTTTCATCGGTTCCAGATCTTTGCCTGGACAATCGTTTTGGTTGCGGTTTTCGTCCGACAGGTAACTGCATATTTGACCATGCCTGAGTTCAATTCCTCTCTGCTCGTCCTGATGGGAATTAGCTCCGGGACTTACCTGGGAGTTAAGGTGACGGAAAAACCAACGGAACGCGGGGTATGAAAATAGAATTTTCGTAAACTCCTAAGGGAATTGGCATACATCTCCATTTGCCCATATCATATTTGTGTACAGGCGGGTCGCGGAGTTGCATGTTTGATTTTTTTTGTATTGAAAATGAATAGGTATTCGCTGATCATTTCGTAGAACCGCCTTGTCTCACCGCATAAAAAAACTTGACGCCTTCGGGAAAAAAAGCAAAGGTCCCATCTTTACTTCAGCCAAGGAATTCAGGAACAGGCCAAGAACAGGAATGACGAAAACAATCAGCCACCTTTCGCCCAAAAAGATTCTTATTCGATCCACCAACTGGATCGGCGACGCCATCATGACCACTCCGGCGATACGGACCATTCGGGAAAATTTTCCCGCCGCCGAGATCACCATCCTGGCATACCCGTGGGTGGCGGATATTTTTACCGCCTGCCCTCATGTGGATCGGGTGATGTTCTATGAAAAAAAGGGCAGACATAAGGGATTGGCCGGAATGTGGCGTCTGGCAAGGGAACTCGCCGCCCAGCGGTTTGATCTTGCCATTCTTTTACAGAATGCCTTTTCCGCCGCCTTGCTTGCCCTGTTTGCCGGGATACCGGTGCGGGCAGGATACCGTAGGGATGGCCGGGGTCTGCTGCTGACCCATGGGGTTAACATCAAAAAAAGCACCAGAGCGTTGCATCAGGTCTATTATTATCAGGAGATGTTGAAAGACCTTGGTTTGGTGTGCGGGTCTCATGAGCTCTTTCTTTCCCTGCCGGATGTTGCCATGACCTGGGCCAGCGAATTTCTTGCCGCGAATGCGGGCAGGCCCGTGGTTGGCCTGAATCCCGGCGCTGCCTATGGCCCGGCCAAGCGCTGGCCGGCAGAAAGATACGGAGGGCTTGCCAAGCGGTTGGCAGAAGAGCAGGGAGCCACCCTGCTGGTTTTCGGCACAGCCGCAGATACCGAAGCTGCTCGGGATATTGGCGCAGCAGCACCGGGCCGGGTGCATGATCTTACCGGCAAGACCAGTCTGGCACAGGCCATGGCCCTGATCGGCTTGTGCGATGCCTTTGTTACCAACGATTCCGGGTTGATGCATGTGGCCGCCGCTCAGAAAACGCCGCTGGTTGCCATCTTCGGTTCCACCGATGCGGTGGCAACCGGGCCTTTTTCTCCAAAGGTGGAGGTGGTGAACAAGAAATTGGCTTGTAGCCCTTGCCTTAAAACCCATTGCCCCCAAAATGATTTCGCCTGCATGTTGGATATCGAGGTGGATGAAGTGTACGCGGCAACCTGCAAACTTCTGAAAAGCGAGGACTGAGCATGCGGCCGGCAGTATTTCTCGACAGGGATGGAACCATCAACGAGCAGATGGGCTACATCAACCATATTTCTCGTTTTGTCATGCTGCCACGGGCTGCGGCAGCCATCCGGCTATTGAACGATCAGGGAATTCCGGTGGTGGTGGTTTCAAATCAGTCCGGACTTGCCCGCGGCTATTTCCCGGAGAGCCTGATCGGAGAGGTGCATGCCAAAATGACCGAGGCCCTGGCCCAGGAGGGCGCCCATGTCGACGGCATTTATATCTGTCCCCATCATCCCGAGGCCAAGGAAGAGCGCTTCCGTCTTGCCTGCGACTGCCGGAAACCAAAGCCGGGGATGTTTCACAAGGCTGCAGCCGATCTGGGTCTGGATCTTGACCGATCCTATGTGGTGGGCGATCGGTGGTCGGATCTCAAGGCTGCGGCGGCAGTTCGTGCCAAGGGTGTTTTGGTGCTTACCGGTTATGGTCGGGGGGATTTCGAGTACATCGGTCCGGTTCAGTCTGTTCAGCCGACGTATGTTGCGGAAGATCTGTATGCAGCGGTGCAGTGGATTGTGCAGGATATGGCGGGGTGAAGTGCTGACAAGGGGGCAGATACCCTTCGACAGGCTCAGGGTGAACGGCTAATTGGTTGATTCCGCTCATCCTGAGCCTGTCGAAGGATGCTTTGGTAGTGCATCCTAGAACCAACTTGCGGGCTTATCAGTGTCGCTTCTTTTTCTCCGGGAATTCATAGATAACCTCATTTTTCTTAATGAGGCCGAACTGGCGGCGCGCTACTTCTCCCAGATACACCGGATCGTTTTTCAGCTTGTGTATTTCCTGTTTCAGAGCGGTATTGGTTTCTCGCAACTGTTCATTTTGAGCAAGAACTTCGTTCAATTCATTCGCAACCCCGTAGTATTTCAAAGCGCCGTATGGTCCGAATACAGACCAGGCCCCGACAATCGTGACAATGAACACGCTGTACAGCAGCACTTTCTTGTTGTCGCTTTCTGAGAGGTTCGCCGGCATAGTCGCCCATCGCAAATGGTTTTTCCCGGTTGAGCCTGGGATCTGACTAATTTTTTCTCTTATTATTCCTGTTAGATAGCATAGATGCGAAGTTCATGCAATCGTCGAGTTTTGCGAGCTGCCAAAGGGGGGCATGTCGCAAAATGGTTGATGGGTCAAAAAAATGGGAAAAACAGGCTGATGGCCATTTCCTATATGGTAGAAGTGTCCGTCTGCTAAGTTTTGCACAACCTTGGTATATTCGCCCTAGAAATCACGCGAACGTTCCGTTACTTCGTGTCATGCGCACCCAGTGGTCCACTGCCTTATATCTGCGTTAGACTCTGATCGTTGTTGACGTTACCCCGCAGTTTACTGCCGTGGACGGACAGGCCTACAAAATGGTCAAGGACTCCTCCGGTAACGCGGTGAATCGGAAATTTTTCTTGGGTGTTCCCTACATATGTCTGATCAGGTTCATCAATGGGGGGCTGTCTTGCGGAACTATGCCAGTTCGTCTACTGCCAGTTTGTATTTCGGGTCTTCCAGATAATTTACATCAATAATGGAAGAGGCATTATCGAGAAGTTTGCGGCAGTCTTCGCTTAAATGGCGCAGGTGTACTTTTTTCCCTGCTTTGGCGTATCGTTCCGTCAGTCTGTTGAGGGATTCGATGGCGGAGTGGTCAACCACTCGTGATTCCTTGAAATCAATGATGACTTTCAGTGGGTCGTTCTGTACGTCGAATTTCTCCTGGAATACCGCAATAGAGCCGAAGAACAACGGGCCGAAAATTTCATAATGTTTGGTGCCCTGCTCGTCAATATGTTTTCGGGCCCGGATCCTGGTGGCGTTTTCCCAGGCAAATACCAGGGCCGAGATCACCACGCCGATGAAGACGGCCACTGCCAGATTGTGGAAAACCACGGTTACCAGAGCGACAATGATCATGACGAAGACGTCTGCTGCCGGGACCTTACGGATGATTCTCAAGCTCGCCCATTCAAAGGTGCCGATGGCCACCATAAACATGAGGCCGACCAGCGCCGCCATGGGAATTTTTTCGATCAGCGGGGCGCCTACCAGAATGAAAAGCAGCAATGCGATCGCGGCCACGATGCCGGATAAGCGCTTTCGTCCTCCGGAACTGACGTTGATAATACTCTGGCCGATCATGGCACAGCCGCCCATGCCGCCGAAAAATCCGGTGATCAGGTTGGCGCTGCCCTGGGCAAAGCATTCCTTATTGCCGCGGCCGCGGGTCTCGGTCATCTCATCAATCACGGCCAGGGTCAGGAGGCTTTCGATCAATCCCACCAGGGCCATGATCAGGGAATAGGGGAAGATGATCGTCAGGGTTTCGAAGTTCAAGGGCACCGAAGGGAGGTGAAGCTGGGGGAGTCCGCCCGAGATGGAGGCTATATCGCCCACGGTTCTGGTGGGGATTTCGAAATATATGATGACCGCGGAAACTGAGACAATGGCGGCAAGAGAGGCAGGGACGGCTTTGGTGAGCTTAGGTAGAAAATGGATGATGGCCATGGTCGCAAGGACAAAACCGAGCATTATCCACAACGGCATGCCGCTTAACCAGACTGGGGAGTTGTCCGTACCACTGATCTTGAACTGATTGAGTTGTGACAAGAAAATCACTATGGCCAACCCGTTGACAAAACCGAACATGACCGGATGCGGCACCAACCGGATAAATTTGCCAAGACGTAGAAGGCCGATCCCCATCTGGATGAGCCCCATTAAGACGACGGCGGCGAACAGATATTCAACTCCGTGTCTGGTGACCAGGCCGACAATTACTACGGCTATGGCGCCGGTAGCGCCGGAAATCATGCCGGGCCTTCCTCCGAAAAGCGCGGTGACGAGGCCGATGATGAATGCCGAATAAAGCCCCACCAACGGACTGACATGGGCGATAAGCGAGAAGGCGATAGCTTCCGGCACCAGAGCAAGGGCGACAGTCAGGCCGGAAAGAATTTCGTTTTTGGCGGTAAGGTGTGAATTTTTCATTGTTTCAATAAAGGTCATGCAATTCCTTTTTTGTGCTGGAATGGAGCACCCCGCCGCAACTGACAGAAGTGCCTGTGCAGGAGTTGGTGCTGTACAAAAGCAAAAGTCACTCAGGAAAACCCACTGTTCCGACAGGGGGAATTCATTTGTGTTTTGACTATATGATTACTGGAGCCTGAGACTTGTCGTGCAGTGGACTGCTGGGGGAACACTGATTGAGAAGAATGTGCGCAAGTTAGAAGTTAACTTAATACTATATCATCTGGGTGAGGATAAATCAAAGTGTTTGTTCCCTCTCGAGATGCAGAGGACCTTAGAACGAAGTGCATACTCAATCGTCTAGCAGAGTTTGCTATAGCAACAAGGATATTGAGTAGGCGATGACAAGATAAAACCCAAAAAAAAGAAAGATTGCTGTGTCCGGCCGTGAATCTGTACCGACAAACGAGAATGGGGACGGAGGGGAAAGATGAGGCTGCTTAGGCTATTCGCAGCAGTTTCAGGGCAATGATTCCAACTTCGTACAGCATATACAGCGGGATGCCCATGAGCATCATATTGAAAATATCCGGGGTCGGGGTGAGAAGCGCTGCGATGACGCTGATAAGCAGGAGGGCATAGCGGCGGTTTTTTTCAAAGAACGATCTGGGGAGAATTTTTATCTTGGCCATGAAAATCATGAAAATGGGCAATTCAAAGATCAGCCCGAAAGCGAGGACAAAAATCGAGACAAAGGAGACAAACTCGCTGATGGATATAACCGGCTTGAGCTGTTCCGTCTGAAAATCCAGCAGGAAATTGATGCCGAACGGCAGAGTGATGAAATAGCAGAAGGCAGCTCCGCTGTAAAAAAGAAAGCAGGAAAAAATAACGAACCAGAAAACAAGGAGCCGGGACAAGCTGAAAGGTTTGGCCAGGGCGCGCCAGAGAAAATAGCTGAGCATGGGCATGATGGTAAATATCGTCATGGCCAGTGAGATGGTGATATGAGCAAGAAAGGGCTCGGCCACCGTGAAAAAAGCGAGCTTCTGATGAAGATGGCCCTGGATGGTGTTCAGCAGATGGGAAGAAATGCTGTAAAAGCCAAGGCAACCGAGGATGAGTGCAAGCACTGCTGCCAGGATTGCCCGGCGCAGGTCTTTGATGATGATGGCAAGACGTTGGGTGGTGGTGTTGGTGTCCACTGGCGTTGGCCTTGGCTATCGGGAATTATCTTCTGGGTCTTTGGGCGGGCTTCCGTGAATCTCTTTTTCCAGTCGCTTGAAAAAGACCTCCATGAACTCATGGCGCTCGGCGGCCAGACGTTTGCCCTCCGGGGTCAGCATCTTGTCTTTTATCTTGCAGAGTTTTACTAAGAATTCCCGATAAGCCGTGTCTTCGGTGGAATATGACGAAGTTTTCGCCACATCGACGCCACGGTTGTGCAGTCGGGCCCCGACCTGTCCGGCAAAGAGAAACGCCCTGCCAATGCCGATGGCCCCGATGGAGTCGAGTTTGTCCGCGTCAAAAAGGATTTTGGCCTCAAGGGTTTCCGGGACCTTATTGTTGCGGTAGCGGTGTGCTTCGATGCAGTGCAGGATAGCTCCCTGCATCTCCGGCGAAAAATTTAAGTCCGTGAGAATGGTAAGGGACATCTCCGCGCCTTTGGTGGCATGGCAGATCTTGCCCTGGGAAAGCATTTCGTGGCTGCGGCCTATGTCGTGGAGCAGGGCAGCGGCGCCCAAAATATCCAGGCGGGCGTTCATCAACCGGCCGATGTGGAGAGCCAGGTTGTATACCCGTTCGGTGTGATCCGGGCCATGGCAACCGCCTTCGGCCTCGCAGTACTCGTGGGAAATGGCCAGCAGCCGTTCGGTGAGTTCCCGGCCGAGGGGCGGTTCGCCTTGCAACTGCCCGGAAGAGAGGCAGTTTGGTTGATTATCAGTGCCCGGAGAGGACATGGTCCAACCACCTGATGCCGAGACGGAGCAGGGCGAGGTCTTGTGTGGCAATTTCCTGCAGCTCGTTCTCGGTGACCGAGAAGGGCAGAGCAATATTACCGTCGAGGAGCAGGTTGCGAAAGGTGTCCAGAGTGTACAGGGCCAGGAAAATATCTATCTCCCGCGCTTCCGGCTGATGGCCATTCTTGAGGCGGGGATGGTGAAGGATAGACAACAGCTCGTCGTTCATAGCGTTGTAGGTCGCCAGATCCTGGTCCTTTTGCCATGCCGTGATGTCCTGGAGCTGGCCCTCGTTAAACCCTTTGCAGTGGGGTTCGCTGAGGAGAACGTGCATCTCGTGGTGTCCGCCGTCCGGGGTGGTAAAGGCTCCGCGGCCCAAAGGATAGGTCCGGCAGGCAGCGGGACGGTCTGTATAAACGCTGCAGCCGGTTTCGGTCACAAACGGGCAACTGGCCTGGCCGTCATCCACCATTCCAAGGAAAATCCGGGGGAATCCGTTGCCCTCCTCATGTTCGATGAGCACGTACTGGTCGAGAAAGGTTGAAGCCTCCAGCCCAAGATGTTTGCTCAGCCGGAGCACATCGTACGGGGTGAGGGCAAGGTCCAGCTGCCGGCAGCAGTCTGTAAAGCAGGCCACGCCGGGATGGCAGCTGAACCGGAAGGTTTCGTCCTGAGCCAAGGGCCGGACGTGCTCTGGGGCAAGATCGGGGCGCATTTATGCGGCTTTCTCGCGGTGCCACAGGGTGAGCAGGGGGCTGGCCACGAAGACCGAGGAGTAGGTGCCCACCATGACCCCCACCAGCAGGGCAAAAGAAAAGTCGTGAATTACCGAGCCGCCTAAAACGTAGAGCGCCACGAGAACAAGGAAAACTGTGATGGAAGTGACGATGGAGCGGCTGAGGACCTCGTTGGTGCTGGTATTGATCAGTGCGTCTGTGATATTTTCCGGATCTTCACTCTTGTGCAGATTTTCACGTATCCGGTCGAAGATGATGACGGTGTCATTCAAGGAATATCCTGCCAGGGTCAGGAGCGCGGTGACGGTAAGCAGGGTGATTTCCATGTTGAGCAGCCAGATGAGGCCAAGCACGGCCAGAACGTCATGGAGCGTGGCAAGGGTGGCTGCAAGGCCGAAACGCAGGTCAAAACGCAGCCCCAGGTACATTATGACGCCGAGCAGGGAGATGGCCACGGCCAGCAGCGCTTTAGACCGCAAAGTGTCGCTCACCGATGAACCGATTTCCGACTGATTTTCCACGGCAAAATGTTTGTCCGGGAAGTCGGCTTCCAACTGGGCGGTGACAGCCTCGGAAATGTGACCAACTACCTTTTCATTTGATTTTACCTTGACGATCAAACGGTTTTCACCCTCGACTTTTTGCAGTTCCACGCCCTCGATATTTCCTTTTGCCAGGGCAGTGCGTACTTCGCCCAGAGTGAAAGGTTGGCTGGACTGGTACTGGAGCAGGGTGCCGCCGGAAAAATCCACGCCCATGTTGGCCTGGCCGCGTAAGATCTGGACAAAAGCCAGACAGCCGATGAGTGCGAAAATGCCGGAGATGGCGAAGGTCAGGTTCTTGATCCGCATGTAGTCAAGGTTCGGTTTCTTGAGGAACAGCATGAAAGAAAGCTTCTTGATTTTCCATTTGCCGTGCATGGAGTCGTAGAACAACCGGGAGGCGAAAAGGGTGGAAAACAGATTGAAAATGATGCCCAGGGACAAGGTGGCGGCAAAACCCTTGATGGGGCCGGTGCCGAAGAGAAACAGGGCCATGGCGGTGATCAGGGTGGTCACATGGGCGTCGATGACGGTCCAGAATGCTTTGGCATACCCGGCTTCGACACCGGAGCGCACGGATTTGCCAAGACCGAATTCCTCGCGCATTCGTTCGAAGATAATAATGTTTGAATCAACCGCCATGCCGACGGAGAGGATGATACCGGCAATGCCGGGCAAAGTCAGAGTGCCGCCCATCATGGCCAGCCCGGCAAAGAGCAGGAGGATGTTCAGGACCATGGCGAGGTTGGCAATAACCCCGGAGAGCCGGTAGTAAACAGCCATGAATATCACCACCAGAAAGGTGCCGAACAGGCCGCTCATCAATCCTTTGTTGATGGAATCCTGGCCAAGGGAGGCACCGACCGTGAGATTCTGGACAATTTCCACCGGGGCCGGCAGAGCGCCGATCCGCAGGACAATGGCCAGGTCGGTCGCTTCCTCGTAGCTGAAACTGCCTGATATCTGGGCGCTGCCGCCGAGGATCTTTTCCCGGATTACCGGGGCAGAGCGAACCACCTCATCAAGAACAATGGCAAAACGCTTGCCCACGCTTCTTTCTGTAACCTGTCCGAAAATAGTGCCGCCACGGCCTGTGAAATCGAGGCTGACGTATGGTTCGTTGAAATTGCCGCCTACACGAACCTGGGCATCTTTGACCATGTCGCCGGTCAGCAGCACCTGATTCTTGAGCAGGATGGGTATTTTGATTTCTTTTTTGGTGTTTTTGTCCACATCTTTTTCGAAGTAGACCTCGGTGCCGGCCGGGAGCCTGCTCTGCAAGGCGAGGTTAAGCTGCTTCCGGCTCCCGCCCTCCTGCCATTGGCCGGCCTGGATGGCTTGGCCGATGAGCTGCGAAAGATTGAGGCCCGGCGTTTCGTCCACCAGCTTGAACTCGAGCTGGGCTGTGCGTCCGATGAGATTTAAGGCGCGCTGCGGATCCTTTACCCCGGGAAGCTGGATGACGATTTCATCCGCGCCCTGACGGACTATGGCCGGTTCTGCAACACCGAACTGGTCGATCCGGTTGCGAAGAATCTCCAGAGATTGATCCACCGCCTTATTATTGATGAAATCGATCTTATCCTGCTTCAGGCTGAGAATGATACGGGGGAAGGTTCCCTGGTCGGTCTGGAACTCGCTGTCAAGATCGACAAAGTCTTTGCTGATGGTCTGCTTGACGGTTTCCAGGGCACCGGTATTGGGCAGGGTCAGAATGATCTTGCGCGGGTCGCTGGAAGCGGTGCGGACCACGGTGATATTCTTTTGGGCCAGGGCTTCCTTCAAGTCCTGGATAGACAAGTCCAGGTTGTTCTCTATAGCCTTTTTCAGATCAACCTTAAGGACCAGATGCATGCCGCCCTGAAGGTCAAGGCCCAGCTTCAGTCCAGCCGGAGCGAGGTATTTCTGCCACCAGCCCGGAACCTTGGTAAAGGAAGGAGCAACGGTCATGCCGGCAAAAATAGTGACAAAGAGCAGCAGAAAGATTTTCCAGCGCAGGGAACTCGACATATACACTCCGTGATGCGGGTTGATGTACAGGCTGACTGGACAAGGGTCAGGGTGTCATGGCTTCACCCGGTTTTTGCAGAACCTGGGTGTCATGATTTGGTGCGAGATTATACTCCCCTTTTGTCAGAAGTCAAATTGCAAAAAAAGATGGGTGGGATCACATGATGAAATGGTTCTGCGGCGTACAAATTTTGCTGTTTTTTCAGTAATAAAAAATCTGAGGCAATTAGCGGCTATGTTATACTGTTTCATAATGTTTTTTAGCTAAAAAGGGGCAAAGGAAGAATGGGCAGAAAGATTCTCGTTGTCGACAATCATCCCATGGTGCTCAAGCTTATTGCCAACCTTTTGGAAAAGGGCGGGCATGAGGTGCGCACCGCCGAGGATGGACTGAGCGCTCTGGATATTCTGAAGTCCTATGTGCCGGAGATTATTTTTGTCGATCTGGTGATGCCCAACATCAGCGGCGAAAAATTGTGCAGGATCATCCGGAGCATGCCCGAGCTGCAGGGAGTGTATCTTGTCATTCTTTCAGCCATCGCCGCAGAGGAAGAGCTTGATTTTACGGCCCTGGGTGCGGATGCCTGCATCGCCAAGGGGAGTATGAACAATCTGGCCAGGCATGTGGCCGAAGTTCTTGAACTGGCTGGTCCGGCCGGCAGGCGGAAGAAATCACGGAATATTCTAGGGCTTGATGAGGTTGCTACCCGTGAGATCACCCGAGAGTTGCTCTCTTCCCGAAAGCATTTTGAGATAATTCTTCGAAACATGTCCGAGGGGATTTTTGAGTTTGCCGAGAACAGGAAGATTATTTTTGCTAATCCTGCCGCAGTTGCATTGGTAGGAATCTCTGAAGAAAAACTGCTGGGCAGCGACTTCATCGATATTTTTGTCGATGATTCCCTTGAAACTGTAACCGCATTATTGGGCATCCCTTTGGATTCGCCCAAAAAAATCTCGGAAAAGGCGCCGATTCTCCTCAATGGGCGCCTGGTTTCCCTGCAGTTTCTGCCTGTTTCCGACGAAACAAGCGCTTCCACCATTGTCATCATCCACGATGTCACCAACCGGAAGCAGGCAGAGGAGAAAATAAGCGACCAGAACAAGTTTTTGAGCAAGCTCATTGAATCGTTACCACATCCGTTCTTTGTGGTCAGGCCTAAGTGCTACAGGGTTTTGCTGGCCAATTCCTCGGCTATGCGTCATATTGAAGGGTTGGCTGGTTGCCCGCAGCACATCGGTGGCCCTGATTCATGCAAGGCGCCGCCTCCATTCACGCCCTTTGAACGAGTGCAGCAGGATAAAGACTCCTTTCTCATGGAATATGTGGAGCAGGCCAGGGACGGTAAGGAAGTCACGCATGAGATCCATGCGCATCCCATTTTTGATAAGGAAGGAAGGGTTGCGCAGATCATTGAATACCGCTTGGATATAACGGAACGCAAAAAAGCCGAGCAGGCCCTGCAGGACTCGAAGGATGCGCTGCAAGAAGCTCTGGATAATCTGCAGGTTGCCCAGCAGGTTGCAATTCGGCAGGAAAAATTAGCCTCCATCGGCACGCTGGCCTCGGGAGTGGCCCATGAAATTCTCAATCCTCTCAACATTATCGGTACCTTGGCCCAGGTCATGCAACTTGAAAAGATCCCTGCGAGCATGCGTGAAAATTTAGATGAAATGCTTATCCAGATCAAGCGCGCCACCAAGATAACCAACAACCTCAGAGCGTTTTCCCATCAGCATGATTTTGAGATCAGCATGGTTGATGTGCATGCGCTGTTCGACAAAACCGCTGCCCTGCTTGAGTACGATATGAACCTGGACAATGTGCGGGTTGAGCGGCATTATGCACCTGACCTTCCCCGTATCGAAGCGGATGAGGATCAACTGGCCCAGGTCTTTCTCAATATGATGAGCAATGCCCGTGACGCCATGCAATCGGGCGATAAACGGATTATTATTGAAACCAGGCCGAAAGACGATGGGATTGAGATTCGTTTCGCCGATACCGGCATCGGTATTGATTCGACCGAGATTGATAAAATATTTGACCCGTTTTTTACCACCAAAGACCCAGGCCGCGGCACGGGCCTTGGTTTGTGGATTGTGTATTCTATCATTGAGCGTCATTGTGGAACTATTCGGGCTGAATCGAAAAAAGGGAAAGGAGCGCAGTTTGTGATCTTTCTGCCAACGCATCAACCGGATCAGGAGAATTGTAATCCGGCTGAGGAAAAACAAAATCGCACCCATGGGGATCGTGGATGAAGAAAAAAATAAAAATACTTATTGTTGATGATGAATACGCCTTTTGCCGGTCTCTGAAGATTTTTCTGGAAAAGATCGGATTCCAGACGATAGTTACCACAAACGGTGAGCATGCCCTTGATATCCTCAAGGAGGAAAATCCTGCCATCATGACCCTTGACATCAGAATGCCCGGGCTCAACGGCTATGATATTCTGCAGAAGGTCAAGAGGACGCATCCCGATTTGTTTATCATTGTGATAACCGCCATTGATGTGCCGAAGATGGAGGAGATGCTGGAACACAGCGGGGCCCATGCTCTTTTGCGCAAGCCCATCGACCTGCAGAAGCTTTCCGATGCGCTCTACGGTTTTGTCGGGCATTTGTTGTAAACGGTTTTGAAAGGAGGAAAGACGGATGGCTCAAGTCGGCAAGGGAGAAAAACTGCTCGTTTTCTGGACAATTATTGCCTACTGCCTGATTGGCGTTGAAATCATCATTATGATTTCTCCCTTTGCCCTCTATTTTTATTCGATATACGGCCCTGTGCTTCAGGCTCTTGCCTCAAGCCCTCTCACCAGTTGGTCCACGGAATTTTTCCTGCCGCATCTGGTTTTTCCCGATGATCCGTTGATCAGGGGTATTTCTCTGCTGCAGGTTCTTATGATTGTCGGGTTGCTTCTTTTTGCTCTGGCAGCCATTCCTTTGTACTTTGGGCGCTTTACCGGCAAGGGCGTGGTGAAGCGCAGTTTTTACGGGAAGATCCGTCATCCGCAATATCTGTTTCTTGCCATCTCAGGGTTTGGCCTGATGCTGTACTGGCCTCGCTTTATCATCCTGATCATGTATATCACCATGCTTTTTGTCTATTACATTCTGGCCCGAAATGAAGAGTGGCGCATGCAACGCGAACAGCCGGAGGCGTATGAGCAGTACATGGCCAGCACGCCTATGTTTTTTCCCGGCGAGCCCGGAGGGCGGCTGTACCGTCGTTTTTTCGGCTGGATTAAGCCCAAATGGCTGGGTATTTCCGTAGTCTACTGCCTGACCCTCACTGTTGCCGTATTGCTGGCCATGGGCTTGCGCAGCCATACGGTGCGGACGCTGCCCATGGTCACGGCTCCGGATTCCCGCTTGCTTGTTTCCG
>JAHJTI010000117.1 GCA_018829945.1 Pseudomonadota bacterium
AAAGGGCCGGAAATCGAGCAAAAGAAAAACAACTCGAGCTAGCTCGATAATACTATTGTTAGCTGCAAAAGAAATTAACGATTAGCTCTTCATAAAAAATGACCTTCTTTATTAACATTAATTTCAAATTTCATTTTGAGGGCTCAATATGAAAACTCTCTTACTCTCTCTGTTGTTTTCACTTCTGGTTTTCGGGTGCGCACAGGATGTTGCAAACCGGTACTACCTGGCTGAAAGGTACCCTGAAAAGTCAATTGAGGAGGTTGAAATTTTATACGAAAAACCAAGCCGCCCTTTTATAGTTATAGCTGACTTCCAATCTAGGGGAGAAGATGCTCATGACATGAGAAAAAAAGCAGCCAGAATTGGCGCTGATGCTGTCATTGTTTCTCACCTCGGTGGCTATGTTTCCACAGGAGAGCAATGGGCAAAACAACAAGAACACACAAGCTATTACTCGCGCATCGCTGCAACTGCAATCAAATACACTAAGGAGAAATAATGATGAAATTGTTGAAATTGGTACTGTGTATCACATTTATGGCCTCGCTGACTGCCTGCGCAACTGTCGACATAACAAAAACAGCTGAAGGCTATTACGAGCCGACATCGCCTGCCAGTGTCAAAATACTAAAAACAAAACCAAACGAGGCTTTTATTGAGTTAGGCACTGTTACTGTTACAGGATTTGCGAGCACAGACACCGCTAAAATGCATAACGCCATAAGGTCTAAAGCTTCCGCACTAGGTGCGAACGCCGTCATTATTACAGATGAAGGTCTTATCCCTAAAGGCTTTGGTACTTATGAATCTTGGGCATCTGGCGTTGCCATATTCTTTAAAAAGTAATGAGACGTCTAGCCCAACCAAAACAAAGCAGCTAACAATACGCTCAAGCACGACGCGCAAACTTGCGCTTTGCTGAACCGGCTTCGGCCAACTTTATTTCATCTCGAAGTTAGTTGGTCCAAGCCGGGCGCGCGTCTTAGCTTTGCGTTCGGCAGGCAATAATGTTTTCTCTATAATCTAGTTAAATGAAACTGAAACTCAATGAGTTTACTATCCCATTACACAACTCGTGCAGGTCTGGAGGGTATCGCAAAAACTAGGACTTTTTGGGCAACAAATTTCCTAGAAGTTAACGACACTTCAGAATTCTTCTATGGCTGGCAACAGCTCTATCAAGCAGCTATTGAAAAGGTCATGGGTTTAATACCTAATGAAAAAAAGCTGCCCGGACACAACATTGAAACCACATGCGAGAATGTCACGAATCAATTCAGGCAGTTCTTTCAATCAACGGACAACGGCTATGGGCATCTATATGTAACTTCCTTTGCACGAGGAAAAACCGAAGACCACGATAAAAGAGGCATCCGTACACTTTGGGAATTATACAACGGACATAAAGGCTACTGTTTACAGTTTGACCAAAATGATGTGCAGAGAATGTTAGATCTGGATTCGTGGAAATCGAATTATGAATCATTGGGTATGGCAGAAGTAAAATATGGTGTCGATAGAAAAGGACATGACTTTGGAGTATTGTGTTATCAACTTACTCAACAGCTACTGCTTCAGATCATTCGTACTCGAAATGACATTAGAGTTGAACCTCAATGGGATCGAATGTGGGCAGACAGTGCGGTATATAGAAAGTTGATGGAGTTTTGTGCCACCCACAAAGACCCATGTTATGAGGACGAACGGGAATTGCGTATTTTCGCCTACCCCTCTATTGCATCTGAGGCTCGCGTTTTCACAGGAATTGCGTCCAAGAAACAAATTAGAACAAGCCCTAGCGGAAAGCAATATATCGCATTTGGAGAGCACTGGAAGCCAGGAATAGCACCTAAAAGAGTTATTATAGGCACTAAGGCCGACGGAGATATAGATTCGATTTTGGCAAACTACTCTCCTGTTCCTCAAAAAGCATTTGCAAATATGCCTATTGCATAATGATGGAACAATATTATAGATATCAACAAGTTAAACGGCAAAAGTCGCCGAACCAGCACATTCACCAGACCAGAAGAAGCTTCTTTGTTTTTTTCTGGTCATCCTGTGGCTGGCTGGTGTTGTAAACGTTCGGCAAGATGGAATAAACCAATTCACCCATATTCAGAATGAAAAAAAAAATTGGAAACATAAAGGCTGAACTTCTTCAACATTCCCAAGCCAAAGTATCACTTTACGGTGAATACCTATCAGTATATTTGAGTATTTTGAGCCGCACAAAATATGTAGATAATATTTTATTGTTTGATTTGCTTTGTGGTGAAGGTTTATACCAAGATAATTTAAAGGGAAGTCCATTAGTTGCACTAGATGCTTTAAAGCGCAATAGTGCTTCAAATGTAGGGGGATCAATAAATGTTTCCGTGACATTCAATGACAATGGAATGTCAGAAATTATTGAAGGCGTAAAGAAGGTTGATCGCCTAGAATCAATAGTAAAAAAAGAGTTTATTCCAAGCAATGTTACAATACATTATCATGATAAAGAATTTGAAGAAGTTCTCTTTGATTCAATAAATAAAGTTAGCTCTACGAATAAGGCCAAGGCACTTTTTTTCATAGATCCTTATGGCTACAAAAACATTCATCCTAAGCATATCAAGCAAGTATTGTCCTTGAAAAACACTGAAGTTCTTTTATTCCTTCCAGCATCACATATGTATCGTTTTGCCAACAAATGCACACATTCAAATTTTTGTGGTAGCGATCCCTTATCTGAGTTTTTAACGGATTTGTTTTGTGGGTCAACTCCACAATTTAACTCTGTGAAAGATTTTGTTGATAAGTGTAGATATCAATTTAAAGCGTATCTTGACGAAGAAAATATCTTTGTAGATTCATTCACCCTTGAGAGAGATAAGGTTAATACATATTGCCTGTTTTTTTTCACATCAAACATTCTAGGTTTTGAAAAAATGCTGGAGGCGAAATGGAAAATTGACACTGAAAATGGCAAAGGATTTACTATATCACCTCAACAATCCTTGTTCAGTGGCGTTCAACACAGTGAGTACCCTCAAAAACTTTTAAAATTCATACAAAATAACGAGTCTGTAACAAATAAGCAGGTGTATTTATTTGGGCTTGAAAACGGTTATTTGCCAAAACACTCGAATGAAGTATTAAAATCTATGACCCAAGGCGCTAATAAACTGGAAGTAATTTCTTTAGACGGTGAGCCAGCAAAGGGATTCTATATTTCTTACAAACATTACAACGACCCAAGTGCCAGAAAGGTGTCTTTTAGGATAGGAAGTTAAATGAGTAGCTCTAAGATTGAATGGACGGAATCAACTTGGAACCCTGTTACAGGTTGTACAAAAATAAGCGATGGATGCACTAATTGCTACGCAGAACGTATGGCACATCGATTAATGGCTATGGGGCAAGCAAATTATGCCAATGGTTTCGATGTTACTCTCCACCCTCATACTTTAAGCGCCCCTTTGAAATGGAAAAAACCACGAACAATTTTCGTGAATTCCATGAGTGACCTTTTTCACAATGAAGTACCTCTCGAGTTTATTCAGCAAGTTTTCAGCATAATGAAACAGGCCCATTGGCATCGGTTCCAAGTGCTTACAAAAAGAGCTGAGAGACTTGCAGATTTAGCACCATCACTTGATTGGGCAAAGAATATTTGGATGGGAGTTACAATAGAAAAAGATACCTACCTTTCTCGTCTTGAATATCTGAGAAAAGTACCTGCAGCATTGAAATTCTTATCTCTTGAGCCACTATTAGGCCCAATGCCAGATATTGACCTTACTGATATTCAGTGGGTTATTGTCGGCGGAGAAAGTGGGCCTGGAGCTAGACCAATTGAAGAAAAATGGGTGCTTGATATTCAAAAAAAATGTGGTGCTTCTAAAGTCCCCTTTTTCTTCAAACAGTGGGGGGGGGTTAATAAAAAGAAAGCAGGTCGTGCCCTGAATGGGAAAATTTACTCCGAAATGCCAAAGAACGAACACGAGCAATACAGCATTATTAAGAATTGATCATTTCAAAACATAATTGCCGAACCAGGCGGTTCACTTGACGCCGTAAACGTCTGCGGCGCTGACGCGACAAGTTTTGTTGCGGCGCAAGTGACCTTGAGCGTTAAGCATTTTCTTTGCTTTTCCTTGCCCTTTTAAAAAAAACTCACGACCACCAATATGAAATACAACTACATCGGAAAAAGCGGCCTGAGAGTCTCCAACATCTGCATGGGGACCATGACCTTCGGGAAAAAATGCGATAAAAAAGTATCGTTTGAAATCCTGGATAAGGCCTATGCCAATGGCGTCAATTTTTACGATACGGCCGAGGTGTATCCCGTCCCGCCAACAGCAGAAACCTATGGGATCACGGAAGCAATCTTCGGGGAGTGGCTGGCAGGCAAGCCTCGGGATTCAGTGATCGTTGCCACGAAAGTCGCTGGGGCGGCCAATGGCTGGTTCGTTCCCCCGGTGCGGCATGGACTTACGGCCATCGATGCCTTTCATATCACTACTGCTGTTGAAGGGAGCTTGCGGCGGCTCAAGACTGATTACCTTGATCTCTATCAGGTCCACTGGCCTGACACCGTGGTACCCATCGAAGAGAGCCTTGAAGCGCTTGACCAACTCGTCCGGAGCGGAAAGGTGCGCTATATCGGCACCTCGAACGAGAACGCCTACGGGTTGACCAAAGCCCTGGAGACCAGCCGCTACCGGAGCTTCAAGCGATTCGAGAGCATCCAGAACAACTTTTCCATGCTCAACAGACGCTTCCTGGATGAAATTGCCATCGTCTGCAAAAAAGAACAGGTCGGACTGCTCCCCTTCTCGCCCTTGGCCGGTGGAGTGTTGAGCGGCAAGTACAAGCCCGACCGAAAATGGGACGGATTTCGCTTCGGGGATTACCTGAACAACCCTGATCCGAGAATGAAAGCGCAGGCCGGGAGATTTGCCAACGACCGCTCGCTTGCCGCGGCACAAAAATATGCAGCCATCGCCATACAGCATGGGCTTGCTCCGGCAACTCTGGCAGCGGCCTGGACACTCAGTTTTGATTTTGTGCCAAGCACCATCGTCGGAGCAACGCATCCTTCGCAACTGGACGATACGCTCAAAGCCTCGGAAATTGTCCTTTCACAACAAATCCTGAAAGAATGTGACAGCGTCAACCAAGAGATTCTGTACCCGATGGGATAAGCGGAAATGCCTAGCGGTTGCAGAGAGATCATCTGGTTGCGCACACGTTATTCCCGAGAAAACACGCAGGGAGAATAAGCCAATGAATTACAAATTGATTCTCATCCTCACCCTTGTCGGCCTTGCTGTTCTCTTCATCATTCAAAACATCGCCGCCGTTGAGATCCAGTTTCTATTCTGGTCGATCCAGATGTCGCGCTCCCTGCTCATCTTCTCCCTGTTGGCCATCGGGGTCATAATCGGCTGGTTTCTGCACGGGTATCTGAAGTACCGTAAAGACAAATCAAACAAGAGCATCTGACAACCGACAGGGTGAGAGCACACATGGGAATATTGCATTCATGGCTGGATCGGTGGCGGAATTACCGTTTTGAGGACGAATGGGTCGTGGAAGCCCCTGTCGAAAAGGTATGGGACAGCATCGTCAATGTGGAGGATTGGCCTGTTTGGTGGAAAGGATTGGAATTCTCGCATTCTGCCGACAAACTGCCTGTGGGCATGGAAGGCAAACGTTACACAACCGGGTGGAAAAGCCCGCTGCATTATCGGCTTGAGATCAATGCCGTAATCCGGGAGTCCAGCAGCCATGCCCTGATCATCGCCGACATCCACGGAGACATCGAAGGGGTCTGCACCTGTCGCATAGAGGAAAGCCGAAGGGGAACCAGAAATTGCTTTTCTCTTAATGTGCGGATCACCAAAACCTGGATGAGCCTTTTTTCACCGGTTTTGAAGGGGTGCTTTACCAGAAACCACCACCGGATCATGGCAAAGGGCAAGCATGGCTTTACGCTGCACCTTGCCCGGATGGCTGCCGCCGCATGATCCGCCGGGTCGCAACACCGCTTCTGGCCTGGATATGCCTGGTCGTTGCCGTTCCCGCCTGGGGCGGAGATATTTCCCTGCTTTCCGAGATGGGTGCCAAGTTCAATGCCTTGACGAACTACACCACCCTTCTTGATTCCGAGGGAGAAGGCGAGCGCAGCAAGATTTTGTACACCTACAAAAAGCCGGGATTTATCCGGATGGATTTTATCCAGCCCCATAAAGGGTCGCTGCTTGTTTTCAATCCCATCACAAACAAGGCGACCCTGCGTCCCTTTGGGCAATGGTTTTTCGCCTTTGATCTCGATCCGGGAAACCGGCTGATCACCGATGCAAAAGGCCATACCGTTGACCAGTCCGACATCGGCGCTTTGATCCGGGCCATACAGGAGAGCGGTCGGGAAGGGTCGGTTAGCAGCCTGCCGCCTGAAACGCTTGAAAATCTTGTCTGTCCGGGGATTCGTGTGGAAGGGGGTAAGACAACCTATCTGGTCTGGATCCATCCAAAGCTCCGCTTGCCGGTCAAGGTGGTGAAACTCTTTGGTAGCGGGGAAAAAGAGGTCGTATTCCTGCGGAATCTTGTCGTCGATACTTTTCTGGACGACACCTTGTTTACCCCGTGAAGCGAGGCAGCACATATCTCAATCTGATTGCCCTCGAACTTCAGCCAACACATAGGTCCATGCGTCAACCAGCTCATCACGCGTGCTTTATGGCAACACCTTACCAACGTGTTGCACTTCGTTTGTGAATTGAGGGAATCCAGGCACGGTAGCTAATTTCTCTGGATTCCGGCTTTCGCCGGAATAACGGGGAAAACCCGGCTGAAGATCAATGGTAATCCGATATTTTAAAAAAAACAGAGACATCCCCGAATGGCGCTAGTTTATGACTTTTCAGTATGGTAGCTGATCGGTGTCAAACTCCATTCAACTCCTAAACATGACAGGCTCTCAACAACTCGGAAATTGATTCAAACTGGTGCTTCGACAGGCTCAGGCCGAACGGAAGAAAAATATATCAAGACACCTTCCGTTCGGCCTGAGCCTGTCGAAGGGCAGTTGTTATGAGTCCATTAAAAATGGTAGTTTTATTCAATCATTTGAGACAAGAAAAACCCTTAAACCAGCGCCATTCGGGACAGATTTATTTTCGTTTATCGTGTCACGCAGTCTTGACAGGGTTTTTTCGATATGTGCTGCTGGGTGCGCCGTCAACATAGATGCCTTCCAGATAGGAGAGTTTTCTTGGCAGTTGCTGCACCGTGCCCCTGGCAATCAGGAATGTTGCTTTCCTCCCGACCGTAAGAGCTCCCAGCTTTTCCATGCCGAAGAATCCTGCTCCGTTTTCCGTTGCGCACCGGATGGTCTCCTCCAGTGAATAGCCTGCCTTGATGAATAATTTCATCTCCTCGGCCATGGACTCGCCATGGAGTATGCCGATGCTTCCGGCCCCGGTTCCCACTGCCGTTTTCACGCCCAGTTTTCGAGCCAGACGCAGTTGCGCGAGTTGTGCGGCGAGTGTTTTTTTCCAAAAAGCCTCGGCACCCGGCACCGGTTTGCCGGGCGCCACATAGCGCGTGGAGAAACGGCACGCCACATCCCCGCCGGAGCTTGCACTGTCCAAACCATTCTTGGCCCGCAGCACGCTGGGGATCCACAGTACATCCTTTTCTGCCATTTTCCTGAGATTGTCCTCGCCCATATCGAAGCCCTGTTCGATGGCATCGCATCCCGCCTCAATCGCCTCTGCCACCTGTTGCCGACCATTGGCCACCATCACTGCTTTTCTGCCGGATCTCCGTTGGAGAATGCTCCGCAGGTCTTCATAGCTGAGTTGAGGATGTGTGTGGGTGGCGTCTTCGATATTGGCGGAATACCCTATTTTAAGAAAATCACCGGCCGCACACTCTGAGCTTCGGCAGAGCGGACCGGAAGAGCGGATCTCGATTACACTTTCCTGCGCCATTTCCTCTTGATACCGTTTCACCAGGTCGGTATCACCGCTGTCCGCCACTCCTAGTACGCCGTGGGCATGGCAGTCGCGGATATGCCGCTCCAGCATGGCTGTTCTTTCCGCCACGTCAGCTTCTGTGCTGGATAAACGGACAGTGCTGTCCACGGAGGGCGATTGCGCAAGCGACACGCTGCAGTCAACCAGCGGTGGCAATATGATGCAGTGGGAGAAGTCATCGATTGCAGCCTGGTCATTGCGGGGAAGGTCTGCTGCGGAGCCGATAGCGGTGATAATGGTGTCCGTAATCTCCAGAAAGACATTCCTGCGCACAGCATTGGTGCTGCCGTCGATAAGGCTTCCCGCAATTATGAATCGTGTTTCGCTCATGATGCTTGTTTCCTTCCGTATGCGGTCGTGCTTTTGCTGAGGTTTGATGAAGTAATGAGGCTCCACTTTTGATCTAAAGGAAGAGGAAAAAGAGCGTTAGCCGGGAGGATACACATAACCAAGCGTTCAAGTCGCTGTCGAATATTTTTTTGGGAGGGGGATGGAAGGAAAAATATAACCCGGAGAGCTGGGGCCAAGCATGCAAGGTTGCTTGAGTCAGTTACCACCGGAAAAGCCAGTGGTTTGACGGTTGCTGTCCCCTCAAGGGGGCCTGATTACAGCCGGTTAAAACAAAACCTTGTGCTTTCTGCCGTCATCCCGGCTGCCGCCGGAATGACATATGTTACGAAAACTATTTCCGGAGCTGTCAAACTTTGCGAGTCCCCCAGCAGAGCCGGGAGTTACCTGTATGTTATTAGCGATCAGGGGAGGTGCGTGATTGTGCCGCCTCGTAGACTTTCTGTTTGTCGCGTTTGCCAACGGCGATGACGGTCACGAATACCACCTCATCGTCCACGCAATACACCAGGCGATATCCGGCGGTGCGCAGTTTGATTTTGTAACAGTCCTGCATCCCTGAGAGTGCGGCGGATGGGACCCGTGGGTTTTTCAGCCGTTCGGTCAGTTTTTTCTTCAACGGTTCGCGGAGGGAGGTGTCCAATTTATGCCATTCAGCCAAGGCCAGCTTGTGGAAGCGCAGCCTATAGCTCGTCAAGGCTCACCTCGACAAAGGGTCCGTTGGCGCGTTCCCGGACCAGCTTGGCGTCTTCCAGGTCTTCAAGGTATGTCATCAGCCGTTCGTAGTAAGCGGCAGGAAGAAGATATGCTTCGGGCCGGTTGTGATTCAAAATGGCCACCGGGCAATCGTCGGCTTGCTTGAGGATGTCGGCAAAGTTGCGTTTCAGTTCTGTCACGCTTACCGTCGTGTTGGAAAAAATAGTGTCCATGGGGGCTGTCTCCGTGCCTAAATTGATGCTGTATTTGACATCTAATATAGCATCAATTTGGGAAATGACCAAGAATATTCGGTGACGGCACGAGGTCGAGGCCAGTTTGACCTTCTGACAGTAGATTGTAAGTAATCGTTGCCATTTCCGTGTTTGGAATCAAGGTTTGGAGTCAAGCCTCTTTCGGGTGCTGTGCCATCACAGAAGTCCGATCTCTTTGAGCATTGCCTTGGCCGCAGCCAGCAGACCTTCCTTGCCTGCTTCGGTTCTGGCCTCGAAGTAAAAGCGCACCTTGGGTTCTGTGCCCGAGGGCCTGATCATCAGCCAGCTATTGTCTTCGAGGATCATTTTCCTCCCGTCAATGGTGAGTACCTCGGTGATCTTCTTGGGCTCTCCGCCGACATCGACCACGACACCGGGTGCGTATTTTTCCAGTTTTGCAAGGGTATCAAGAAGCGCTTGTCCTTGCCGGCTCACCTCGACACCGCCTCTGCCCGGAAAGTAATAGCCGTATTCCGCCTGGATTTCGTTAAGATAGTCGCCAAGATTCTTTTTCATGCTGAGGATCATGTCCAGGGCGAGGATCACGCCGATGTAGGCGTCTTTTTCCGGGGTGTGGCCGATGACGGAGATGCCGTCCGACTCTTCAAAGCAGACCAGAGCCTTGCCGATGACAGGCTTGAATTCCTTGAAACCAACCTTGGGTTCAAAGATCTCCTCTTGCAGTCCCTTGGCAATGGCGTTGGCGAAATTGCTGGTTGCCACGGTTTTGGCCACCAGGCCACGCTTGCCCTTTTTTTCATGCAGATAATGAAAGGCCATGCCCCCGAAAAGGTTCATGTCGATTTCAAGAAAGCCGTCGCTGAAACGGATGCGGTCGGCATCAGGGTCGATGATCACCCCGAGTTTGAACGGCTCCGGCCTGCTTTGCAGAGTGGCCAGGACCTGTCGCATATTGGGGGAGGACGGCTCCGGTGCAACGCCGCCAAAGGTGGGGTCTGCCTGATCCCGCAGGAGGATGAGTCGGTCAGAGGGTTTGTTGCCGAACAGGGAGCGCATATGCACCCGGCTGGCGCCATGGACACAGTCGACTGCAACCACGCAGTCCGGGGCGTCATGAAAGGCTGCGATGATTTTGGCGTAATCCAGCCCATGGAGGGAAGCGCCTCTGGCCATCAGTTCCTGCCAGCAACCGAGGGCGTCGCATTGTTTTACCAGGGTTGCGTCCGGGTTCAGCGCCGGTGATTTGCCTTCACCAATGAGCTTTCTGGCATTTTCCGTGATGCGGCTGGTGATCTCCGCGGCGGCAGGTCCGGCATCTGCGGCATTGAATTTAAAGCCGGCGTATTCCAGAGGGTTATGGCTGGGGGTGAGGTTTACCGAAAAGGCTGCTTGTACAATCAGAGTCGCGGCGGAAAGGGTGCCGGTTGTGGCTTCGTGGGCATAATGGACCGTAATGCCGTTGGTGGTCAATACATCGATAACCCGCTGTGCAAGGAGGTTGCCGCCGAACCTGTTGTCAAAGCCGACCACGGCGCCCC
>JAHJTI010000012.1 GCA_018829945.1 Pseudomonadota bacterium
GCCAGGCTGGATGCGGGCAGCTATTCCCCCTCTGCAGGTGTCGCCCGTGATAATGTGGTCCTCCCCTTTGCCCCCGGGACAATGCCCGGTGGGGCAACCCCGACTTCCGGCCCGTCTGATACCGGTCAGGAAAGAAAGAGCAGCCCGGGAATCCTGGACACGATCCGCGGCTGGTTTAATTAAAAATCGCAAAAGAACCGGGAAGAATGCTTTTCTCCGCGGTGTTGCGGGGAGGGGATAGTATTGGGATGCTTGTCTGGGCGGGAAAACACGAAACAAGGATAAACGGCATGCAGCGGAAAGCACGGAACCATTCATGGCAGATGAACGGGAAGATCGGGTTGCTCTTGGCTTTGACTTTGATTATGCACGGCTGTGCAGGGAAAACACTTGTAGATCAGCCCACCGCACCTGCGCCGGTCTCCCGGCCCGGCCAAGCTCCTGCGCCAAGTGAAGCTCCATCTCCCAGCCCCGGCTATGAGTCAATTCCGGTGCCGAAAGAAGGGAAGGCTGCCGCGACCCTGCTTGCCGGTGCCCGCCAGAATTTCCAGACCGGGCAGTTCAGTCAGGCCGAAATGATGCTGGAGCGTGCCCTCCGGCTTGAGCCCCGCAACGCCAGACTCTGGCACGAGATGGCCCAGGTGAAGTACGGACAGAAGGATTATAAGCAGGTGGTCCAGTTCTGTATCAAGTCGAAAAGCCTGGCCGGAAAGGATTATGATTTGATCCGGCAGAACTGGCTCTTGATGGAAAAGGCGTATCTGCAACTGGGGGAAACGGAGAAAGCGAGGCAGGCAAGAAGTAAAGCCAGGTGACGGTGTTTCTTCTTATCCATTTCTCCACAATTTTTACTATCGTTTCAGCTGTCTATAGACGTCATCATCATTACGCTTGCCGATGAGCGCCACTTTCAGGATATCATCTTCCACTCGATAAACGATCCGATATTCCCCAATATCGGCCCGACGAAAGGGATAACCAATCAGCTCTTTTGAGTCGTGAGGCTCCGGGTTTCCCATCAAGCCGAAAACCTTGTTCGCCACCTGTCTGAACTGCTTCGGCGGCAACTGTTCGAGAAAACCCAAGGCTCTTTTGGTCAGATCGAGCTTAAGCATGCTTCTCTTTCAGAAAGGCCATGCTCTTTTCCGTACCGACATACCCTTCCTGCTCCGCCCCAAAAGCTTTCTGTGCCCAGTAGGCGTCTTCCATTTCTGTGAGGCGTTTGTATTCCTCATAAGAGAGCAACACCGCTGTCTTTCTGCCGGTTTTGTCAACAATCACCGGTTCCACCCTGGAGATATCAAGGTATTTCCCTAACCTATTTTTTAATTCCGTGGCTGTAATTTCCATAAGACCACCTCCTAATAAAGCCAAATTAATCAATTTAGCTAAACTAGTCAATGGGGTTTACTGATCTCCCGTCTCTACTCCCCCTCTTCCCCGTCTATTTGCACCTCTTCCTTGGGCTTTTTGGTGCGACGGCCCGGTTTGGCCAGAATTTCCAGATAAAAGGATTCAAACTGCTTCGCTTCGGCCTCATCAATGGATTTATTGATGGCGGACACATGAATAACCTCACAGCTTTCCTCATTCGCCCCGAACCGACAGTCAAAATCCCAAAAATCGACTGTATCGGGCAGCTTCTTATTCCGTTCTCTTTTTAAATATTTTCTCACTTCAAATTTGATGGCTTCAACCAGCCTTGGCACTTTGATCTTTGGGTGGGTCAACTTAAAGTTTTTTTTCATAGTGGTTCCAAGATGCAAGTAGGGATGATTCCCGGGTTCTTTGAGTTGGGAGGTGGAAGTGGGGGAGTGTCCCTACTTTTCCTCTGTAACGTCAAGGGTTATGTGTAATCCGTGCCCCAGAGAACTCCACGCTTTCAAGCTTTCACAGCGGATAGCTCGTCTTCGTCCCAGACGCGGGCGAGGGTTTTTCAGAAAGAGGAGGAGTGGCGAGGCGAGAAAATTTACATTCGATAGACTTCCCGACGGTGGCCGACTTTGACCACCCAAACGGTCAGTTGCGTGTCTTGTATCGAATAGATGATGCGGTAATTTCCCTGGCGAAGGCGGTATTTTTCCTGGCCGGAGAGTTTTTCGCAACCAAGGGGCCGGGGATTTTCGGCAAGGCTTTCTATGCGCTCAATGATCCGTCGCAGGTCGTTTTTTGGGATGGAATCCAGATCCTTCCTGACCGAATCCTTGAAAAAGAGGTTATAAACGGCCATTGGCTTTGAGCTCTTTCAGGACGGTTTCGTAGGAAACCAACGGCTCGTTGAGCCGCTCTTCAAAGGCGGCCAAGTCTTCAGCGTCCTCGGCCAGTGCATGGTGGATCGCCTCGTTGACGAGATCGGAAAGGGATCGGGATGTCGCCAGAGCCTTGTGCTGAAGCGCCCGGTGCAAGGCGGGGTCAAAATATACAGTTGCTCTTTTGGTAAGTGTGCCCATGGTTTGTTCCTCCTGTGGGCAATGTAACGTCATAACGTTGTGGAGTCAAGTGGTTTGGTGTGTACCTTAATTAAGTATTATGTCCCCATAATTCTTTTCTAACTTTCAGGTAACCCTTCCGGCGTATATTGTTCAGCAACTAATTTTTTTATTCTTGGGCCGAATACCCGCTGGAACTTTTCAAGTTGTTCGAGCAACCACTTATGTTGTTCCGGCCAGGAATTTTTCTGCGCAGGATCTTTATCAATTCTAAGCCAGATACCACTCTCCTTTTTATCAGGATTTCCCCGCCATTCAAGCCCAGCCCCAAACTCACTCTCGATATTATCCCGATCAGCATTCAGTAAATGAAAATGTGGCTTGGCATCAGGCCCACTCAGCGTCAGCACCACCCCTATTTTATTTTCCCAAGTATTAACCAATGCAGACATGTGGAAATGGGAACGGCCAATGGCAAAGTTAGTCCAGTGCTGCGGCAATGGTTTCTGCGATCTTAATATTTGGCTGTGATGAGAAACATATTCACGAAAACTAGTCCAATATTCTAATTGGAGTTTTTTGGTATCCGACAAGTTTTCGGTTTGCATCCTGGTAGTGGCACTACCAATGGTTTTGGTCCAGTCATTGGGTTTTGAGGCAATGTTGAATTTGGGTGCCAGGGGTGAGTCACCGATTTTCCACAACTCAACTTCAAGTCCAAAAAAATTAAAGCGGCTATCGGTTATCTCATTTAACCAATCAAGGGCTGCTCGATGTTCATCGGTGAATTGATCCGCTATCCAAACAATGGTAACGGCATTCAGGCCAGCCGCATAAGTCAGCAGTTGCCCCAAATGGATATGATCGGTTTTCTCCAACTGATTTTCGACCAAGACCCAATGGTCGGTCAATGTGTCTTTGCAGAGGATATCGGCCCGGAAAGGTCCAACGCTCTTTTCCTGCGCTTCGACCTCCAGATCAATACCGATGGTCTCACCCAAAAGAGCGATATTGTTTTCCCGGGCAAGCCAAGGGGTAAAATCGCCAGCTTCGGACTCCCAGACCTTCCGTAAATTTACTTTTTCTAGTTTTCCCAACGTAATATTCATTTCGCAACTCCCATGTCTTCTTCTATTTCCAGAAACTGGCTTGAGAAAGAAAAAATAGACCTATCCCGGTTTTGTTCTTGGGACATGCTGAACGTGTCAGCAACAACTGACTGGATGAGAAACAGGGAAGTATCCCGAGTTTTCTCTGGTATTGTTCGGTATTCTTGACTTAGTGGGTTTTTCTATTTTTACGCCACTTCTTCATTTTTTCTTCAAAATTTGCGTTAAGTATTATCTCCGTTTTCTTCGCCTCTGTATTCACTACACGAAACCGTCCTCTAATATCATTTTTAAGTCGATCAAAACCTTCTGCGGCCTTAGGATACATCGCAAGAAAAGCCATTAGCGGGACGCCAAGACCAACGGAATATCCATATGCACTTACAACAATCTCGTACAAAGTGCTTCCTTCCGTTGCATGTTGTAACGACCAAATTAACCCCCCATCGACTTTCGTTTTGGAATTATACTTTTGCAAGCCATAAGGTTTTAACGAATCCTGAAATTCCCCAATTAACATAAAATAATTGGTAAGAATTTCATCACTCACTACGCCCCGATTCACAAGTTCTTGGTATGAAGGCAGATAACTGATACTCGGAAAGTCATTAACATAAGGAATATCTGTATAAATTTTAAATGTCGCCAAAGTAAACACATTGGGAACCCTAGATATTTCATCAGCAAAATACAATTCTTGGTCACCCACAAAGTGCGCACTAGGGAATACGACCAATTCCGGCCTAAGGGCTTTATCTTCACTTATTTTATACTTCTTAAAATTCTCCGCCTGCTCGAAAATCTCCCTATACACTTCATCCCGGTCAACCGGCGGGTAGTCATTCTCTGCCAGTAAGATAATCAAATCAGCTTTCAGCTCGGCCTTGATGTCATCGCGTGCGTTCCAGTCAGTGTATCTGGCCTTGTCGTCAACAACGGTCTTCACTTCTTTGGCCAGGTGCAGGAGCTTGTCTTCCGGGTACTCAAAATCATACTTATGCGCCAGGGCCTTCAGGATGTCATAAAACGCCTTTTCCTCAAAATCAATCCCCAGGTCGGCAAAAGACTCTTTCTCCCTTCTTAACGCCTGAATCAGGTCGTAAATCTCATTGGTGAAATCCTCCAAGACCTCGCTCACCAATACATCCTGTTCCTTGCGCTCGTTGTACCGTTCTACCAGGGCCTTAAACTTTTTTGAAAAGTCGATGCCCTTAATCTTGTTAATCTTCTTAAAATCGTCAATAGCCTTGGCAAGAAGCTGTTGCAGGATTTTTATTTTCGTGTTGGGCAGCTTAATCTTTTCAATTTTGGCCAGATAATCGTCATCAAACAGGTCATGCTCCTTGCCACCATCTTCCCCCATCTTGAAGATCTCTTCCACCCCGTCGCTCTTGAGGGCTTCCTTGATCATCTCCCGAACCTTGGCGTTCATCCGTGCCGTATCCGGGGCGTCGCCCTTGGTCAGCTTAAAGACAATGGAACGCACAGCCAGGTGAAAATGGATATGGTCACGCTCAACCTGACTGAAGGCGTCCGTGGCGCAGCAAATGTCATAGGCAGCCTTCAATCGTTTCACCAGATACATAAACCTCTTTTCCTGGGTATCGGTGAGCATGGCAAACTCAGCCGCCATATTGAGGCAATGCAACTGCTCTAAGGGCGAGCCGCTGAAATACGGCCTCTTATCAAACTTGTGAAACACCTTAGCCAGCAGATCAAGATGGTCTTTGACCACCACAATGGACTGATCAATTTCCTCGATATTAGACCTATCGGACTTGGAATAGTGGGCCAAGGCCTGATTCATCTGGCGCTTGATGCCAATATAGTCCACCACCAGCCCCTTTTCCTTGCTCTCAAACTTACGGTTGACGCGGGAGATGGTCTGGATCAGGTTATGCCGTTGAATGGGCTTGTCGATATACATGGTGTCCAGGAACGGCACATCAAAGCCGGTGAGCCACATATCAACCACAATGGCAATCTTGAAGTTGGATTTCGCATTCTTGAACTGCCGGTCAAGCTCCTTGCGATAGTCCTTGGTGCCGATCAGGTCATACAGTTCTTTGGGATCATCCTGGCCACGGGTCATGACCATCTTGAACCGCTCCATGGGCTTGATCTCTTTTTTCTCTTTTTCGGAGAGTTCCGCGCCTTCCTCGCACACTTTTACTTCCGCCCATTCAGGCCGCAGGTCAATAACCGCCTTGTAGAAATCCCAGGCAATGAGGCGACTTGAGCAGACAAACATGGCCTTGCCTTTGACGGTCGCGCCTTCGCTCACCCGTTTTTCGTAATGCTTTACAAAATCATCGGCCAGGGCCTTGATCCGGTCGGGGTCGCCCAAGATAGAATTCATCTGGGCATTGGCTTTCTTGCTCTCTTCAATCTGGTATTCGCTGGCCCCCTCTTCAGCACACCGGGCGTAATACTCTTCAATCTCCTGCAATTTGGAATTATCAAGCAGCACCTTGGCGGCCCGGCCCTCATACACAATGCGCACGGTGATTTCATCGGCAACCGATTCGGTCATGGTGTAGGCGTCCACCACTTCGCCAAACACATCAAGGGTGGCGTCGATGGGAGTGCCGGTAAAACCCACATAGGTGGCATTTGGCAAGGAATCATGCAGGTACTTGGCAAAGCCGTAGGTTTTGCTCACCGACTTCACGCCGTTCTTTTCGGTGATGCGCACCTTTTGATCAAGATTGACCTGGCTCCTGTGCGCCTCATCGGATATGCAGATCACATTGTCCCGGTCGGTCAAGAGTTCCGTGTCTTCGGTGAACTTGTGGATGGTGGTCAGAAAAACGCCGCCGCTGTTCCGGCCTTTGAGCAGTTCCCGAAGCTGCGCCCGGTTTTCAACACTGATCACCGAATCGTCGCCGATATAACCCTTGCCATTGGTGAACTGAGCGGAAAGCTGATCATCCAGGTCGGTGCGGTCGGTAATCAGCACAATGGTGGGGCTGGCGAAATCCACGCTTTTCATCAGCAGCCGGGTCAGAAAGAGCATGGTAAAGCTCTTGCCGCAGCCGGTGGCCCCGAAATAGGTGCCGCCCTTGCCGTCCCCCTCCGGTCGGCGGTGCGCCTTGATGTTCTGATAGAGCTTGATGGCCGCGTAATACTGGGGATAGCGGCAGAGAATTTTTTCATCCTTCTTAGAGGTGTCCGGAAAGTAAATAAAATTGCGGATAACATCCCGCAGCCGGTCACGGTTGAACAGCCCTTTGATCATGCTGAAGAGGGAGTCAATACCGTCCTTTTCTACCAGTTCACCGCCGTCGGTCTTCCGCCAGGCATAAAAAAACTCGTATTGGGCAAAGAAGGAACCGACCTTGTTGTTCACACCGTCGCTGATCACGCAGATGGCGTTGTATTTGAATAGTTCCGGGATATCCCGCCGGTAACGCACCGTAAGCTGCACATAAGCGTCATGGATGGTGGCCTCTTCCCGGATGGCACTCTTGAACTCAAAGACCACCAGAGGCAGGCCATTGATATACAGGATACCGTCCGGGATGCGCTTTTCATAGCCGGTGATTTCAAGCTGATTGACGATTTTAAAAATATTGTTGCCTACATGATAGACAGCAGGCGGCTCGGCGGAAACGGTTGTTAATTCCGATGCGTCCGGGGTGCGAAACTGGGTCAGTTGGCTATAGTCAATAAGCTGGACATAGAGGTCTTTCCGGCTGCGGTCTTCCCGTTTGAGCAGAAAACCGTCCGAAACCATTTTCATGATCGCCTTGTTGCTCTCATAGAGGTCGGAGGCGGGGAAGGTTTCCAGCTTGCGGACAATGGATTCAATCTCGCCGGGGGTAATGTTGTCAGCTTTGTATTGAATGGCAAGGAAGTTTCTCAGGTCTTCCTTGATGAGGACATCGGCATGGTCACGGGCAATGTCCTGGCCAAGGACATGGGGGTAGCCTTCCCCCTCAAGAAGTTCGATAATCGCCTGTTCCAGTCGTTCTTCTGTGAATTTCATTATGTTTGAGTAGTTCGCATGGTAGAAATTCTCGCAAGAAGTATTTCTCGCATTACTAACAGCTTTTTGTTTGATTCCAACTTGATGTGAATACTTTGGAAAATAGGGGCTACTGTCTTTTCAAATTCACAGACTGATAAAAAACCTGGGTACTGAATTTCAAACATTCTAAAATCACCCAACAATAAATTGGATTGGGATGTACCCCCGGCCAATTCCCTTATCTCCCTCAATCCGGAGTTAAGAAGACAATAAAGATAACAACTTTTTGAAACTCCACTTTTCGGTTTTAATATGGCAACACTTTTTTGAAAAGTAGTCCTCTCTGTTTCTGGCATATCTTTGGCGATTGCCATCCTTCCAATAGTTCCAGTATTGGTAAAGACTATGTCTCCGGCTGAAAATTTTGTCCTTTTATGGGTTTCCAAAAAATCCTTTTTGGTAATCTGCCTTGCATTTTCGTAGCGAATATCACCGTCGTTAATATCTTTAACACTAACGAAGTAATAACCAGAGCCAGTTTGATTAACACAATCACCATGTTTTCCATCTGTGATTAATTCACATAACTCTGATAATGCCTTTGTCTCACAACCTTTTTCCTGCCAATTCTCAAACCACTGCTTGTAAATGACCTGGGCGGTCTCTTCCAGTTTTAGGTTGAGCTGTTCGTTGAGCCTGATCCGGTCAACAATGGTGTGGTACTCCTTGACAATCTCCCGCTGCTTTTCCGGGGATGGCACCGGGAGTTCCATTTCACAGAAGTCATTCCAGCTAAAGCCACCCCGCACGCTGCTGTCTGTCGTGAACCAGGCATTTCGGTCAAACTCGGGACGCCTGCACCACATCATCAGATATTCCGGCAGCAACTCATTCTCATCTTTGATTTCAAAGACAACATAGGCAGGAGAAACGATGACGCTCTCCACCTCTTCGAGCATACTGATAGGCAATACCTCATCACGGCCAACATGCATGGGGTTAAAGGCAAACTGCTTGCGGGCTACCACCTTGTATTTAGACATATCCGTTCCATGGACATTGGCCACAGAAGGCATGAACTCTTTATTGATGCTGACACCCTGGAGGGTTGTGACAGACAGGTCTTTATTCCGGGCATTGACCTGTTTCACATATTTGCCGATGCGCTTATAACCTGATCTCATAACCCAGCTCTTTGAACACAGTCAGCAGTTCTTTTTTTGAATCTTCTTCGGCTTTTAAAAGATCGGAAAACTCTTTCTGCAACCCGGCCATTTTTTCGTCAAAGTCTATATTCTCATCTTGGTTGATGAACTCGATATACTTACTGGGAACCAACGAATAGTCCTTGCTGCGGACTTCATCAATAAGGGCGGAGTAACAACATTCCGGCACATTTTCATATTCCTGATTGGCAATAGTCTGTTGCCAGGTGTGATAGGTCTTGGCAATGTCCTGGATATGTTGCTCGGAGAACTGCACATACTTCTTCTCGAACGGTTCACCCCATTTCCTCAAATCCATAAACAGAATTTCATCTTCCCGGTTCCGGTAATGCCTTGAGATATCACCATGCTCAACGGCACGGGCTTTTTTGTTCTTGTTTAGAATCCAGAGAGTGACGCTGATGTCTGTGGTGTAGAACATTCGCATGGGCAGAACCATGATCGCCTCTACCAGATGGTTCTCAATCATCTTTTGGCGAATTGCTTTTTCAGTACCACCAGCAGAAAGCGCACCGTTGGCCAGAATGAAACCAGCCACCCCGTTTTCCGAGAGTTTGGAAACCATGTGCAGAATCCAGCCATAGTTGGCATTACCGGTCTGTGGAACCTCATATCCTGCCCAGCGGGGATCATCGGTCAGTTCATCGGCAGCCCGCCAGTCCTTCTGGTTAAAGGGCGGATTGGCCATGATATAGTCGGCCTTCAGATTAGGGTTATGGTCCTTGGCAAAGGTGTCCGCCCCCACATCACCGAGTTTTGCGGCAATGCCGCGAATGGCCAGGTTCATTTTGGCCAGCTTGAGGGTGGTGGACGTGCCTTCCTGCCCGTAGATGGAAATATCCTTCTGGTTGCCCTGGTGGTTCTCGACAAATTTCATGGACTGCACAAACATACCGCCGGAACCACAGCAGGGGTCATATATCTTGCCCTTGTACGGCTCAATCATCTCGGCAATGAGGTTGACGATACTCTTGGGGGTATAGAACTCGCCCTTGCCCTTGCCTTCGGCCAGCGCAAACTTGCTCAGGAAATATTCATACACCCGGCCAACAATGTCCTGCTGCTTGTCCTTGATGGTATGGATATTGTTGATGGTGTCGATAAGCGCCGCCAGCTTGCTGACATCCAGATCAAGGCGGGAAAAGTAGTTGTCCGGCAAAGCGCCCTTGAGGGCCTTGTTGTTCTTCTCCACCGTGAAAAGCGCGGTGTCGATCTTGATGGCAATATCATCCTGCTTGGCGTGCTTTTTGATATAACTCCAGCGGGACTCCTCCGGCAGGAAGAAAACATTCTTCATGGTGTAAAACTCCACCATGTCGATATATTTCTCTTTGCCCTCGACAATCAATTCCTGCCGCCGCTCCTCAAACTTGTCACTAGCAAACTTGAGAAAGATCAGGCTCAACACCACATGCTTGTATTCCGAGGGTTCAACATTCCCTCTGAGCTTGTTCGCTGAATCCCAAAGGTTATCTTCAACGCTTTTTTGCTTCTTATTGGCTATTCTTGGGCCCATATTCAAAGACCTCGATAAAAACAAGGATTAGTTATTCAATCAACTCCATTGAGGAAACTAGGACAGATTAATTTTATATGTGTGGCTAACCACCCAGCGTATAACCGCTAAAAAATCCTAACGGAATATTTCCCAACCATTTGATCATATTTGCAATTAAATTCATAGGGATATGTCATTTTGATTTTTCAAATTCATTTGCTATCCTCGCCCGAACGATAGGTCCGGCTCCCAAGCACATACGCGCCAACCTCAAGTTCAAATTGCAAAATGGGGGCGGAGCCCGATATTTTGTCGGAGACAAAGATCCTTTTGATCTTGTTCTGCTCTACAAAATTGTACGGCTCGTCACCATCATGCAAAAAAAAACTAATGCATTAAGCAAGATAGATGATTTATGCCGGGGCGGGTTTTTGCTGTCAAACAGATTGAGCTGACAAACTGAAAGGACTGAGGAAAACAGTGACGAGACAAATGCTGGCAGGTCAGAGGTAAGATTACTGCTTGGTGACTTTGCGTTCTTTGAGCCATTGGGCAAATTCGGGAAAGGCCAGGGCGCAATCGGTTTGAAAATTGGCGCTGAAATTGGCATCTTTCCGGCTCTGCTCCCTCAACCACTCGGCAATGTAGCCGGTAAGCAACACTTCTTGTGCCTCGTGGCATTCATCGAGATTCTTTGGCCCCGTTCCTGTCATAATCCATTCGGTGAACAATCCGTATTTGAGTGCAATTTTATACGCCCACTCAACTGGGAATGTGTTCTTGTTTTTGTATTTCGAGATAACGGGCTGAGAAAGGCCGATCTTTGATGCAAGGTCATATTGGCTCTTGATGCCGGTTTCTTCTTGTATGCGCGCCCAAATAATTTCAAATGACATA